>NZ_CDWWXB010000028.1:13032-20563 GCF_977971855.1 Frankia sp. CoWAU3
CGAGCCGTTTCATCCGCGCGCTGCGCTAACAGTGAACGATCTCGCTGTGCGGCCTGTGCGGCCTGTGTGGCCGCCGGGAGCGGCGGTCTCGCGGTTACCGGCCGATAGGGTCAGGACTGGATCCCGCGACGGGCGCGGTGACATCGCCACACATCTGGCGAGAAAAGTACCCGGCGGGCCGGACCAGACTGCGATGGGAACAACGGATCGATGACTACGACCCAGTCGACCACCGGCGAGCTACCGATCCCGGTGGCGGGGGCCGCCACCTCGGGCGGGCGGCAGCGCACGGCCATGCGCACACATGTGTGCGGTGATCTGCGATCGGATCACGTTGACCAGACCGTGACGGTGTGTGGCTGGGTGGCGCATCGCCGTCAGCACGGCCAGTCGCTGACCTTCGTCGACCTGCGTGACCATTCCGGGATCATTCAGGCGGTCGTCGACGGCTCGGTCGACGTCCGGACCGAGTACGTATTGCGGATCACCGGTACCGTCGCCGTCCGCCCGGAGGGGACCGCGAACCCCGCCTTGGCCACGGGCGAGGTCGAACTACGCGACTGCGAGGTGCAGGTGCTCTCGGTCGCGACACCGCCGCCGTTCCCGCTGGACGATCGAGCCGACTCCGTCGATGAGGCCACTCGTCTCGCCTACCGCTATCTCGATCTGCGCCGTGACCGGATGCAGCGCAACCTGCGGATCCGCTCGGCGGTTCTTGCGGCGATGCGCTCGGCGCTTGCCCGGCTGGACTTCGTCGAGGTCGAGACGCCGCTGCTGATGCCCTCGACCCCGGAGGGAGCGCGGGAGTTCATCGTTCCGTCGCGCCAGTTCCCAGGCAGTTTTTACGCCCTCCCGCAGTCACCCCAGCTTTTCAAGCAGCTGCTCATGGTGGGTGGGACGGATCGCTATTTCCAGTTCGCCCGGTGTCTGCGCGACGAGGACCTACGGGCCGATCGGCAGTACGAGTTCACCCAGCTCGACCTCGAGATGAGCTTCGTGGACCAGGACGACGTGCTCGACGTGACGTCGGCGGCGGTTTTGGCCGCGGCTCGGGCGGTGACCGGCGGCCTCGTGCCGCCGATCGAGCGGATGTCCTGGCACGAGGCGATGAACCGCTTCGGGGTCGACAAGCCGGACCTGCGGTTCGGCATGGAACTCGTAGAGCTGACCGCGGTCTTCGCGGGTAGCGGTTTCAAGGCGTTCGCCGGGGCCGAGGCCGTCAGGGGAATCCGCGTACCCGGCGGGTCGGCCTCGCACAACCGGCGCAAGCTCGACGATCTCACCGCGCGGGCGAAGGGACTGGGCGCGAAGGGCCTGGTCTGGATGCGGGTCGGTCCCGGCGGCGAACTGGAGTCCCCGGTGGCGAAGTTCCTCTCCGCCGAGGAACTCGCCGGCATCGTCGCGGCAACCGCGGCGGTGGCGGGAGACCTTCTTCTCCTGGTCGCCGACGAGTGGGCGACCACCTGCGAGGTACTCGGCCAGCTTCGCAACGATCTGGGCCGCCCACCGGCCGGCGAAGGCCCGTTGCGGTTCGTGTGGGTCGTCGACTTCCCGCTGTTCGTCGGGGTGGACCCTGGCACCGGACGGCCGAAGCCGGGGCATCACCCCTTCACCCGTCCGCACCCCGACGATGTGGACAAGCTGGAGACCGATCCGCTCGCGGTGCGTAGCCGGGCGTACGATCTGGTGCTCAACGGCTGGGAACTCGGATCCGGTTCGATCCGGATCCATGAGAGCGATCTCCAGCAGCGCATCTTCGGGATCCTCGGAATCTCGCCGGCGGAGGCGAAGGCTCGATTCGGCTTCTTCCTCACCCCTTTCGGCTACGGGGCGCCACCGCACGGCGGATTCGCGGTGGGGATCGACCGGTTGGTGGCGATCCTCGCCGGTGAGGAGAACATCCGGGAGGTCATCGCCTTTCCCAAGACCCAGTCGGGACTCGACCCGTTGACGGGCGCCCCGACGCCCGTGACCGATCGTCAGCTGCGTGAGCTGGGGGTGCGGGTGGTCACGGCACCGGGACAGGGACCGGGACAGGGACCGGGACAGGGACCGGGACCGGTAGCCGTCTGAGTGCGTCGGGCCTGGCCGATGAGCGGTGAGGTGGTCGGGGCCGGGCATTGCCGCGACCAGGCCTTTGGCCAGCTTCCCCGGTGGGGTGGTGGGGTAGGAACGGGCCGAATGGGGTAGTCACCTTCTGCTGCCCGTGAGCCGAGCCGGTGGGTGACGGCTGTCTGGTGCTGTTACCGACCCCGAGCTGTTACCGACCCCGAGACCCGATCCCAGGAGGCCAGGTGCAGATCCCTTTCTCGTCGTCGTCGAGCACCAGTCTCGGCATCGAATGGGAGCTGCAGCTCGTCGACCAGCAATCGCGCGAACTTCGCGGCGAGGCCAGCGGGATTCTTCACGAGCTGCGGGCGAAGGTCGGGGAGCGCGAGGCGGCCAAGGCCAAGCACGAGCTGTTCGAGTCGACCATCGAGGTCATCACCGGGGTCTGCGACTCGGTGGAGGAAGCGACCGCGGACCTGTCTGGAACCGTCTCGCTGCTGCGCGATCTGGCGGAACGGCGCGGGATCGGGCTGATGTGCAGCGGCACGCACCCGGCCAGTAACTATATGGGGCAGCGCATCACCGAGGATCATCGCTATTTCCGGTTGGTCAGCCAGATGCAGTGGTTGGCCCGGCGGCTGCTCATCTTCGGCGTCCACGTACATGTCGGAGTGCGGTCTGCGGACAAGGCCATGCCGATCGTGAACGCTCTGATGGCCTATGTCCCACATTTTCTCGCCTTGTCGGCGTCGTCGCCCTACTGGCTGGGCGGAGACACCGGGCTGGCCTCATCGCGATCACAGGTCTTCGCGAGCCTGCCCACCGCGGGACTGCCGTACCCGTTGGAGGACTGGCCGGGTTTCGAGTCGTTCATGGAGACACTGATTGTCTCCGGCACCATCGAGACGATCCGCGAGGTCTGGTGGGACATCCGTCCACATCCCAACTTCGGCACCGTGGAACTGCGGGTCTGCGATGGTCTGCCGTCCCTGATGGAGGTGGGGGCGGTTGCGGCTCTCGCGCAGTGCCTGGTTGACCGCATGAACACCCAGATCGATCGTGGGTATCGCCTCCCGACCCCGCAACGATGGCTCGTGCAGGAGAACAAGTGGCGGGCGGCCCGGTACGGTCTGGACGCGCAGATCATCGTCGATGGTCGGGGCGGTATCCGGCCGGTCCGGGATGACATCACCGATCTCGTGGAGGATCTGCTTCCGGTCGCCCACCGTCTCGGTTGTTCATCCGAGCTCTCCGACACGCTGACTATCCTGCGGACGGGCGCGAGCTATATCCGGCAGCGGGACGCCGCCCGGCGGGCCGGTGGAGAGCTCACCCGGGTCGTCGATACCCTTCTCGAAGAGATGAACACCGGCCGTCCGGTAGTCGACGGCTAGACACGCCGGCGAATACCCCGAACCGCCTGCGTTCAGGGCCCGCGTGGCGTGTGCAGGGAGGAGCCCGGCCGGCAGATGAAGGTTGACGAGACCGCGGCGGTCGCCGGGTGGGTGGCCGCGCACGAATCCGAGCTGATCGCGTTGCGTCGCGATCTCCACGCTCACCCGGAGTTCGGCCGGCAGGAGCACCGCACTGCCGAGCAGGTCGAGGCGCGGCTTCGGGCCGCGGGACTGTCGCCGCAGCGCCTGCCGGACCTTCCTGGCCTGTGGTGTGACATCGGTGCCGGCGTCGATCATGATCCAGGCGCTCCCGTGATCATGCTGCGGGCCGACATGGACGCTCTTCCGCTCTCGGATATCAAGGACGTGCCGTACCGCTCCACCGTTCCGGGTGTGGCTCACGCCTGCGGACATGACGTACACACGACCGTGGCGCTCGGCGCCGGACTCGCACTTGCCGAGGTCGCACGCGTGTCCACGCTGCCCGGGACCGTGCGCCTGGTGTTCCAGCCCGCGGAGGAGCTCATGCCGGGCGGCGCGTTGGACATCATCGACGCGGGCGTGCTGAAGCCGGTGACCACGGCGATCGCGGTGCACTGCGATCCGGCGCTCGACCTGGGCATGATCGGTCTGCGGACGGGTCCGATCACCTCTGCCGCCGATGCCGTCGAAATCACGCTGGCCGGGCCCGGCGGTCACACCTCCCGGCCACAGAACACAGTCGACCTGGTGTACGCGCTCGTCCGCCTTGCGGCCGATCTCCCTGCCGCGTTGGGGCGACTAGTCGATCCCAGGTCGGCGCTCTCCCTGGTCTGGGGTCAGGTGCAGGCGGGAACCGTTGCCAACGCCATCCCTCGTACCGGTCAGCTTCGAGGCACGGTCCGCACCCTGTCCCGGGAGACCTGGGAGAGCGTGCCGGCGCTGGTCACTCAGGTTGCCGAGCAGCTCATCGCACCGTACGGAGCACAGATCGTGGTCGACTACCGCCGTGGAGTGCCGCCCGTGGTGAACAGCGTGGATGTCGTCGAGGTCCTTCGGACCGTCGTCGACCGCGTGTTTGGTCATGGGGCCTCCACCATGGTGGCGCAATCGCTTGGTGGCGAGGACTTCGGTTGGTATCTGAACCACGTGCCGGGGGCCTTGGCCCGATTGGGCACTCGGACACCCGGCGGCCACACCTACGACCTTCACCAGGGCAGCTTCGACGTGGACGAGAGGGCGATCGGTGTGGGCGTGAAGCTGCTTGCCGGCGCGGCTCTCGATCTGCTGACCCATACGCCCCCGGCGCCGTGACGCTACGTCCGCCTCTGTCCGGATCCGCGGCCGCGCCTCATGGTGTGATGCGTCACGCTGCCGTGATGCGTCATGCGGTCGGTCGCGAACGGAGTTCGGCCACGTAATCGGCGGGTGCCCCGGCCTTCTCCGCGGAATCGGCGATCATCTCGAGGTACCGGCGCGACGGGAGTCCTCCCTCGTAGGCGTCGAGAACATAGGTCCAGGCGAGGGCCTCCCCATCAAGGGTGGAGACCCGCACCCGGATGCGGGTGTACAGGCCGGTGTCCGCGCCTTCCCAGACGTCGAGCCGTTCCAGGTCGTAACGGTCAAGGTCGTACAGAAGGACGTACGCGTGAGCGCCCGGAGCCTCGACGATGGTCGGCAAGGCTCCATCCCAACCGACGTTTTCACCGCCGAACGTGAGACGCCAGCCATTGATCCATCCAGTGCCGGTCACGGGCGAGTGCGGGGCCCGCTCCTTCATCTGCGCCGGGTCGAGGTTGCCGGCGTAAGCCGCGTACAAGGTCATTGTGATCTCTCGGAGGGTTACGGTGCGTGATTGTAACTGTAATTTCCGCTCATGAAAGGAGGAAGATGGCCCTACCTGACATCGCCGATGTCGGACTCCGTCTGCGATCCTACGGAGCCTCCCGCACCGGCAGGAGAGCGGCCGCGGCGGCGGGGCAAGATGATAAGGAAGCGATACCGGATCGGGAGGGCACGTGACTCGCATCGTCATTCTTGGTGGAGGGCCCGGAGGCTACGAGGCGGCTCTCGTCGGCGCCTCACTCGGCGCGACGGTCACCGTCATCGACTCGGAGGGGGTCGGTGGTGCCTGTGTGCTCACCGACTGCGTCCCCTCCAAAACCTTGATCGCAACTTCGGAGACCATGACGAACCTCGCTCTAGCTCCCGGTCTGGGTGTCCGCCCGCATAGTCTTGGCTCTGGGCCGGAACCGGCGTTGCCCCCCGTGGCCTGGGGGATCAGTACCGGCACGGACTCGGGCACCCGGCCGCTCACGCCCCCGGAGGTCGTCAATGTGGATGCGGAGCAGGTGTACGAACGGGTCCGTGATCTAGCCAAGGCCCAGTCCCTGGACATCGAGCGCCGGCTCGAGCGCGAGAAGGTCGATGTCGTGCACGCCTCTGGGCGTCTCGTCGGGCCGCACGCAGTCGAGACCAGCACCGGTGAAACCTTCGTCGGTGATGTGATTTTGATCGCGACCGGCGCCTCACCACGCGACCTCCCCACGGCCCGGCCAGATGGTGAGCGGATTCTCACCTGGCGCCACCTCTACGATCTCAAGGAGATACCCGAACATCTGGTCGTCGTCGGTTCTGGCGTCACCGGAGCCGAGTTCGCCAGCGCGTATCGGGCGCTTGGCGCCGAGGTCACGCTGGTTTCCTCGCGCGAACGCGTGCTGCCGGGGGAGGACCCGGATGCCGCCCGGGTCATCGAGGATGTGTTCGTGCGGCGTGGGATCGAGGTGCTCAACCGATCGAGGGCGGCGTCGGTACGGCGCATCGGGGACGGTGTGATCGTCGAGCTGACCGACGGCCGGACCGTTACGGGAAGCCACGCTCTGATGGCGGTTGGTTCGGTACCCCGCACCAAGGGCCTGGGACTGACTGACGTGGGGGTGCGGCTTGGGCCTGGTGGGCATGTGAACGTGGACCGGATGTCGCGGACCTCGGTGCCGGGTGTCTACGCGGCCGGTGACTGCACCGGAGTCCTCCCACTCGCATCGGTCGCCGCGATGCAGGGGCGTATCGCCATGTGGCACGCCCTCGGCGAGGCCGTCACACCCTTGCGGCTCGGGACGGTGTCGTCCAACATCTTCACCGAGCCGGAAATCGCCACCGTCGGAGTCACGCAGGTGATGAAGGACACCGGGGCAGTCGCAGCCGAGGTGACCACAGTTCCACTCTCGCGGAATCCGCGGGCGAAGATGATGGGTATTGAGGACGGCTTCGTGAAACTGTTCTGCCGTCCGGGGAGTGGAAGTGTGCTTGGCGGTGTCATTGTCGCGCCGCGTGCATCCGAACTCATCCTCTCCATCTCGCTCGCGGTCGAACACGGTCTGACCGTCGATCAAATCGCACATACGTTCTCGATCTACCCGTCGCTCTCCGGATCGATCACCGAGGCGGCTCGCGTCCTGCGTACGCGCGACTTCTTCGCGGGATTCGACAACCCAGAGTGAGCAGGGGCCCGGCAGGGCCGCGCGCGGCACCTCCTGCCATCTTGGGCTGCCGTGTTGGGCTGCCGTGTCGGGCCGCGGACGGCAGTCGCCGCTGCCGGGCGCTGCCCGCAGACGCAGACGAGTGGCGCGTGCACCGGCCCGTCCCGACTCTCATGACGAAGGTCGGCGCAGCGAGTACTGCCGACGCCTGCCTGTGGAGAAGGCTACGAGTTGTCCTCGTCCCCCTCGTCCTCATCGTCGCTCGTGGGGAAAATTGGAGGAAAGCCATGCTGTTCCAGCCGGCGGTTCCGGAAGAACCCGCTGGTGGCGAAGCCGAGCCCGATCCCAGAGATCAGAAGAAACGCGACGACGATGGCTCGGACTTCGAGCTCACCGGGCAGCAGAGCAAAGATCAGCGCGAAGGGCAACATCAGCAGGAAGGGCCGTGTCGCCTGGCGCAGCCTCCAGCCGGGGCCGGTGAGGTCATGCGAGACCCAGCCGTTGTAGGCCGGAGGAAGGGTCCCCCCAAGCAGGTAGTGCACTCGCCCGGTCAGCGGTGGTCGCTGAACGACCGGGCGGGCCACCGCCAGCTTCCGGTCCTGCAGCTTCCGGTCCTGGCCGCTCACCGTC
>NZ_CDWWXB010000028.1:21084-27556 GCF_977971855.1 Frankia sp. CoWAU3
CAGCCGACGGTGGGCAGGTCGAGCTTCAGTGTGCTCTAGTCTTTGATCTCACAGAGCACGGTGCCGCTGGTGACAACGGCGCCGACGGTCGCAGCCAGTCCGGTGACCGTGCCATCCCGATGCGCGTTGATCGGCTGTTCCATCTTCATCGCTTCCAGAACAATGATCAGATCACCCGCGGAAACGGTGTCGCCGTCGTTGACCGCGACCTTCACGATGGTGCCCTGCATGGGACTGGCCAGGGCGTCGCCCGTGACCTTGGCCGCCGCCGTGCCGCGAGCGCGCCGCTTGGGCGCCGCTCCCCGGGAAGCGGCGACGGGGGCAGAACCGAATCCGGCGGGTAGCACGACTTCGAGGCGTTTGCCGCTCACCTCGACAACCACGGTCTCCCGCGGCTCGGGGGCGGTGTCGGCCTCAGTCCCTCCCGCGAAGGCCGGGATGGTGTTGTCGAACTCGGTTTCGATCCAGCGGTTGTGGATACGGAAAGGCTCTGCGGCGTCCTCCGGGGCGAAGGCGGGATCCCGTACGACCGCGCGGTGGAACGGCAGTGCCGTCGCCATTCCCTCGATGACCATCTCATCGAGGGCGCGCCGAGCCCGCTGCAGAGCTTCCTGCCGGGTTGCTCCGGTGACGATGAGCTTTGCGAGCAGGGAGTCGAAGGCGCCGCCGATGACGCTGCCGCTTTCGATGCCGGTATCGAGCCGGACGCCGGGGCCTGCCGGCGCGATCAGCTTGGTGACCGTGCCGGGTGCGGGAAGGAAGTTACGGCCGGGATCCTCACCGTTGATGCGGAATTCGATGGAGTGACCGCGAGGAGCCGGATCGGTGAAGTCGAGTGCCTCACCCTCGGCGATACGGAACTGGGCGCGAACCAGGTCTACTCCGGAGACCTCTTCGGTCACCGGATGCTCGACCTGGAGGCGGGTGTTGACTTCAAGAAAGCTGATCATGCCATCGCGGGCGACGAGGAACTCGACGGTCCCGGCCCCGACATAGCCGGCTTTCTTGCAGATCGCCCTCGAGGCCTCGTACAGCGAGCGGAGCTGAGCCTCCGAGAGAAACGGTGCCGGCGCCTCCTCCACGAGCTTCTGGTAACGGCGCTGGAGTGAGCAGTCGCGGGTACCGACCACGACGACGTTGCCGTGCGTATCCGCCAGGATCTGGGTCTCGACGTGGCGCGGCTGGTCCAGATACCGCTCGACGAAGCACTCCCCGCGACCGAACGCCGCGACCGCTTCCCGGACGGCACTGTCAAACAGTTCGGGCAGCTCCTCCGCGGTCCAAGCGACCTTCAGTCCGCGCCCTCCGCCACCAAAAGCGGCCTTGATGGCAACCGGAAGGCCGTACTGCCTGGCGAAGGTGACAACCTCATCGACGCCGGCCACAGGGTCTGCGGTGCCGGGTGCGAGCGGCGCGCCGACCGCTAGTGCAATATGCCGGGCCGCGGTCTTGTCCCCGAGACGGCGGATGGCCTCCGGCGGCGGGCCGATCCAGGTGAGGCCTGCGGAGATCACGGCCTCCGCGAAGTCCGCGTTCTCCGAGAGAAAACCGTATCCCGGGTGGACGGCGTCGGCCCCGGAGGACTCGCAGGCATCGAGAATTTTGTCGATGCGCAGGTACGAATCACCAGGGGTCGCGCCTCCCAATGCAAATGCCTCGTCAGCAACGCGTACGTGCAGGGCATTGATATCCGGTTCCGCGTAGACTGCGACGCTGGTGTATCCGGCGTCGCGGCAGGCGCGGGCCACTCGAACCGCGATTTCTCCCCGATTGGCGATGAGGATCTTACGCACGTCGCTCCCGTCCTCGTCCGGCCTGCGTGTAGGTGAGTCGGGCCGCACATTTTGCTGTCATTGTACCCAGAATGTGATGCTGCAGACATCCCGATGTCATGTCTATCGGTTGATCACCAGTCGGCTCGGGTGCGCGCACCCGGCGTCATCCCGGACCTTTGCCACGCCCCCGGTCCGGTGGTGAGACTGCCACGGAGCGCCAGCGTCGGGCTGGCCCAGGACGAAAGGCGGGTGGCCGGTGCCGACGAGGGAACGGCGCGAGCCGTCAGGAGCGCCACCACAGCGGCGATCTCCTCCGGCGTCGCCTCACCGCGGATCAGCTGCAGCCGAGGCCGACTCGCCCGCCTGTCATCGTCCTGAACCACGTTTTTCTCCTCGGTACTTCGAGTAGCTGGTGTGTCGTACGTATGCCGTCCGTGGGCCCGCGGCCCGGGAGATCTCCGCCGCGGACGGATCCCCCTTCCGGCGAGCCGGCGACGGCAGATCCCGCCTATAGCGGGATGTTGCCGTGCTTCTTCGGTGGCAGGGATTCACGCTTGGTACGCAGCAGACGCAGTGCTCGAATGAGCTCGCGCCGCGTTTCCGACGGGCTGATGACCGCGTCGAGATAGCCCCGTTCCGCCGCGATGTAAGGGGTCGCGAAGTGATCGGTGTAGTCTTGGATCAGCTCTGCCCGACGAGTCTCCGGTGACTCGGACCTGGCTAGATCCCGTCGATAGATGATGTTGACGGCACCCCGGGCGCCCATCACCGCGATCTCGGCGGTTGGCCAGGCGAGGTTGATGTCCGCCCGCAGGTGCTTGGACCCCATGACATCGTAGGCACCGCCGTAGGCCTTCCGAGTGATCACCGTCACCTTCGGTACGGTGGCCTCTGCGTAGGCGTAGATCAGCTTGGCGCCACGGCGAATGATGCCGTTCCACTCCTGGGAGGTGCCGGGAAGGAAGCCGGGGACGTCGACCAGAGTCAGCACCGGGATGTTGAATGCGTCGCAGGTCCGGACGAACCGGGCGGCCTTCTCACTGGCGTCGATGTCGAGGGTGCCGGCGAACTGCATCGGCTGGTTGGCGACCACCCCGATAGAACGTCCATCCACCCGGCCGAATCCGACGATCATGTTCTGGGCGAACTGAGCGTGGACCTCGAGAAAGTCACCCTCGTCGAGGACCCGCTCGATGATCTGGTGCATGTCGTACGGAGTGTTCGGGGAGTCGGGGATGAACGTGTTGAGATCCGGGTCGATCTCGGCGTCCAGATCGTCCACGGCGTCGTAGCTCGGGGCGTCGTCGAGATTGTTCGACGGAAGGAACGACAGCAGCGCACGGGCGAGTTCGAGGCACTCCGTCTCGTCGGCCGACTGGAAGTGCGCGACACCGCTGCGGGAGTTGTGGGTGTGTGCGCCACCCAGTTCCTCCATGCCCACGTCCTCGCCGGTGACCTCCTTGATCACGTCGGGGCCAGTGATGAACATGTGGCTGGTCTGGTCGACCATCAGGGTAAAGTCGGTGATCGCCGGAGAGTACACGGCGCCACCGGCGCATGGCCCCATGATCAGTGAGAGCTGTGGGACGACGCCGGAGGCCATCACGTTGCGGTAGAAGATTTCGCCGTACAGACCGAGGGCGACGACACCCTCCTGGATACGCGCTCCGCCGGAGTCGTTGATGCCCACGACGGGGCAGCCCGTCTTCAACGCAAGATCCATGATTTTGACGATCTTCTCACCGAAGACCTCACCCAGGCTGCCACCGAAAACGGTGAAGTCCTGGCTGAACACGCAGACCTGCCGGCCGTCGACAGTCCCGTACCCGGTCACCACGCCGTCGCCGTACGGCCGGTTGGCCTGGACGCCGAAGTCGTGCGCGCGATGGCGGGCGAAGGCGTCGGTCTCGACGAACGACCCGGGGTCGAGGAAGGCCTCGACCCGTTCGCGGGCTGTCATCTTGCCCTTGGCATGCTGCGCGTCGACCGCTCGCTGGGACCCGGCGTGGACGGCATCATCGTTCACGCGCCGCAGGTGGGCGAGTCGGCCTGCGGTGGTGTGCGGGTCGGGAGCGGAATCCTCTGCGGACGCGGGAAGAGCCATAACCGGCAGCGTACGACCCCCGCGGGTCCACGCGTGTGATTGATGTGCAGCGGATCTCACCGGATAGGCGAGATTCGTGGGCCTCCGGCGAGTTGACCGTATCCCGGATCAGTTCGCCGATCGTCCGCCGATCGTCCGAGTCGCCGACGGGTGACCGGACGGTCTGGCAGAGTGGACCGGTGCCACTCTCGAAGGAGCCCGCACCCGCGGGACCCTCTCCTGAGCAGCCCGCGTCCGGCAAGCTCCCGTCCGGCAAGCCCTCGCCGGCGTCCCCTCGGGCCCGCCCTGCCGGAGAGGGGCGATCCTCGTCCGTCGGAACACGTGAACCGCTTGACGCCGCACGCCTCGCGGCCCGTGCCGCCGCGGTCGGTCTCGACCTGACGGTGGTAGAGGAGATCGACTCGACCAACGCCGCGCTGGCGCGCATCGCCCGGGGCGAAGACACCGCCCGCGGCGAAGACACCGCCCGCGGCCGGGGACGGGTTCTCGTCGCCGAACGGCAGACGGCGGGTCGTGGCCGGCTTGACCGATCATGGGAGTCTCGCCCTGGTGCCGGGTTGACGGTCTCGCTGCTGCTGCAACCCCGGGTACCGATGTCACTGCTCGGCTGGCTGCCCATGGTGGTCGGAACCTCGCTCCTAGCGACGCTACGTGAGGTGGCGGCGGTTCCCGCAGTCCTGAAATGGCCCAATGACGTTCTCGTCGACGACGCGAAGCTCGCCGGCATCCTGGTTGAGGTCGTCCAGGTCCCACTATCGTCACCCTCGGTGATTATCGGTTTTGGGTTGAATGTCATGGCGGAGCATGACGAGCTCCCGGAGCGGTCGACAAGCCTGCTGCTCAGCGGCGCGCTTCCGGCGGCCCTGGACCGGACCAAGCTGCTCGGGGTGGTACTCGCGGATCTCGTCGGGGCGATCACTGGTTGGGAGGCCGACCCGCAAGCGGCTCGCGCGGAGTACCTACGGGTGTGCGCGACGATCGGCAGGCGGGTGCGCGTCGAGCTGCCGGACGGTTCGGCGGTGCTCGGGACCGCCACCGACGTTGACCCCGACGGCCGGCTCGTCGTCAACGGGCGACCCTACAGCGCCGCCGACATCGTTCACCTGCGGTGACGAGGGACCCGGCAGTGATCTGTCCGCCCGAGATGCGACGATCGTTGCCGTGGCGTTTCCCGACGATATCCTCACCCAGGACGAAGAGGTTGTCCTTCATGTGCACCCGCACTGGGTCAGCCTGGTAGTCCCGGCGTTCTGGACGGTTGCCGCCCTCCTTTTCGCCGTGCTGGGGGTTTTCTTCGCACCCGGAGGGGTGTTGCAGAAGCCCATCCAGTATCTCGTGCTTCTGGTCGCCTTCGGCGCGATCGGCTACCTGAGTGTGATGCCATGGTTACGTCGAATGACGACCCATTACGTCGTGACGAACCATCGACTGGTGATCCGCGAAGGGGTCGTCACGCGGGTCGGGCGTGACGTCCCGCTCGCC
This sequence comes from Frankia sp. CoWAU3, assembly GCF_977971855.1. Taxonomy (NCBI): domain Bacteria; kingdom Bacillati; phylum Actinomycetota; class Actinomycetes; order Frankiales; family Frankiaceae; genus Frankia; species Frankia sp. CoWAU3. Next base: position 26,446 of record NZ_CDWWXB010000028.1, read on the forward strand.
TGGTTGGTCGGCGCGACGGTGCAGCAGAACGTCATCGACCGGCTTCTGGGCTCGGGTGAGCTGATCATTGAGATGGTGGGGCAGCGGGGCCGGGCCAGCCTGTCGTGTATGCCGCACGCCGAGCGGGTGCAGGAAACCCTCGCCGATCTCTCCGCGCCCTACCAGTCACGGGGCTATCCGGGGGCCTGACGCCGGGACGGCCGGAGGCGGCAAGCACGGCAGATCCGTCACACCGGATCGAACTCCCGCCACCATGCGAGCAATTTGTCGGCCTGCGGATCCTCCGTGGCGAAGCCGAGACGCTCGTCGTCAACCGTCCAGAACACCGAGAACCGGCCGGGTCTTGCATCGCAGAGGAAGGTGCCACGGAGTTGGGAGCCGCGTGCCCAGCGCTCGATGCCGGTCTGTCCCTGATAACAGTCGCCGACGTCGGCGAGGGCTGCGGACCGGCGGGCGATGTCGCGGGTCAGGGCCGAGGCGTCCCGGTAACGCAGGACGAGGATTCGAGGGGGGCCGGAGCGTCGGTCGCCACCCCGGGGACGCAGCTGAGGGCCGCCTCCACGCCATCGGGTACCGCCTGTCCCCCGCTGGGCGGCGCACTCGTGCACTCGTCGACCGCGAACGGCTTGAGCGAGGACCGCAGCCGGGCCTCGGCGGCGTCGAGCGTCGGGCCCGGCGATGGTCCGACGCCGGGCCCTCCGGAGGCCACGGTGCCTGCGGTGCCCGTCGTGCCGGACGCCGACGGGTGGCGACCGGCGGGGCTGTCGCTCGGATCGTGGGTCACGGCGAGCCCGATGGTGACGCCACTCGCGACCAGAGCCGCGATGATCAGGACGATCGCGGTGAGGGGTCCGCGACGCCACCACGAGCCGGTTCCACCGGATGGATCATCGTCACCGTCGGCCGGATTCCGCGGGAATCCGTCTTCGGAACCGTTCACAGGTATCCGGTCTCCCGAGGAAGGTCAGCTCAATGGCGGAGTGGATCGAACGACTTCCACCATCTGTTGAGGTTACCCGGATCCTGATCATCCGCGGAGAACGCGATTCGATAGTCGTCGTAGGTCCAGAATTCGTAGAAACGCTTCGCGAAGAGTAAGTGTTCGGTGATG
>NZ_CDWWXB010000029.1:0-11514 GCF_977971855.1 Frankia sp. CoWAU3
CACCCGACCGGGATCGACCTCAGAACAGGATCGATCTCAGAACAGGATCGACGCGAAGGTCCCGACCCGCTGAAAGCCCACCCGGTCGTAGACCCGGCGGGCGGCATGGTTGAAGTCGTTGACGTACAGGCTGACCCGCGGGGCGAAGGCGGCCCGCGCCAGCGCGACCACGCTCGCGGTTCCTGCGGCGCCGAGGCCGCGCCCACGCAGCGCCGGGTCGACCCAGACGCCCTGGATCTGGCAGACGTCGCCCGCGACGGCGCCGATCTCGGCCTTGAACAGCACCCGGCCGTCGGCGATGTGGGCGAAGGAACGCCGCTGACCGACAAACTCGGCGACGCGGGCGCGGTAAAGGGCGCCGCCGTCGGCGAGCACCGGGGACACCCCGATCTCCTCGGTAAACATGGCGATGCAGGCCGGCAGGATGACGTCCAGCTCGTCCGGGCGCACCGGACGCACCGCCGGATCGGGGGCGACCCGCGGCGGGCGGTCGAGCACCAGCAGGGGCTGGTCGGCCCGTACCTCTCGGGCCCGCCCCCAGGTCGGCTCCAGATGCTTCCACATCGCCGTCACCGAGGAGGAGACGCCGACGATGGACGAGCAGCGCCGTCCCTGCCGGCGGGCCCGCTCGGCGAACAGTCTCGCCGAGGTGGGGCCCGCCGCCACGGGCCAGAGGTTGGCGCCGGAATAACACAGGGCGACCAAGCGGCCGTCCACGCTGTGCCCCCACATCTCGGCGCCGAGACGCCACGGGTCGAGCCCCGCCGCCTCGACCCGAGATGCGACGAACATATCGGCGACCGGGTTGCGGGCCAAGAGCTCGCGGACGGCCGGAAGATCCCTGTCGTCAAGCAGACGGGTCGGCGCGGACCGCAGAGGTAGGCCCATCCGGTCGAACCGGTTAACCTACGGAAACCGAGGGTTCGCCGGACGGGGTGCCGTCCGCCGCCATCTCCTCGGCCAGCCGCATGGCTTCCTCAATGAGGGTTTCCACGATCTGCGCCTCCGGAACGGTCTTCACGACCTCACCTCGGACGAAGATCTGACCCTTGCCGTTCCCGGATGCGACGCCGAGATCGGCCTCCCTGGCCTCGCCCGGCCCGTTCACGACGCAGCCCATGACGGCGACGCGCAACGGGACCTCCATGCCCTCGAGACCGGCGCTGACCTGATTGGCAAGGGTGTAGACATCGACCTGAGCCCGACCGCAGGAAGGGCAGGATACGATTTCGAGCTTACGCTGCCGAAGTCCCAGGGACTCCAGGATCGCGGTGCCGACCTTCACCTCCTCGACCGGCGGTGCCGACAGCGACACTCTGATCGTGTCACCGATTCCCTCGGCGAGCAGGGCCCCGAAGGCGACCGCGGACTTGACCGTGCCCTGGAAGGACGGTCCGGCCTCGGTGACACCGAGGTGCAGCGGGTAGTCGCAGGCCTGGGCGAGCAGCCGGTACGCCTGGATCATGACGACCGGGTCGTGGTGCTTCACCGAGATCTTGATGTCGCGGAAGTCGTGCTCCTCGAACAGCGAGCATTCCCACAAGGCCGACTCCGTCAGCGCCTCCGGCGTGGCCTTGCCGTACTTCGCCAACAGCCGCTTGTCGAGCGAACCCGCGTTGACCCCGATCCGGATCGGAACGCCGGCGGCCTTCGCCGCGCGAGCAATCTCTCCGACCTTGTCGTCAAAAGCCTTGATGTTGCCGGGGTTGACCCGGACCGCGGCGCAGCCCGCGTCGATCGCGGCGAAGACGTACTTGGGCTGGAAGTGGATATCGGCAATCACTGGGATCGGGGACTTGCGGGCGATCGCGGCGAGGGCGTCGGCGTCGTCCTGGCTTGGCACCGCGACCCGGACGATCTGGCATCCCGACGCTGTCAGCTGTGCGATCTGCTGCAGCGTGGCGTTGACGTCCGACGTCAACGTGGTGCACATCGACTGAACAGAGACCGGAGCGTCACCCCCGACCAGGACGTTGCCCACGTGGATCTGCCGGCTGTGCCGCCGCGTGCCGAGCGGACGGGCCGGAGCGGTTGGCATGCCCAGAGTTACGGTCACGTTGTCCTCACTGGCGAATCGGAGACGAAGATCGACGTGCGACTGACTCGGCCTGTCGGCTGCAGGAGGCAGGGCAGAATGGCACACCGTCGCGCATATTCATACGAAATTACCGATTCAGACGAATAGGATTGACTATGTCGGCGGACAGGACAAGCAGACTGAACCCGAGCAGTACGACGACCGTGGCGTACGTGGCTGGTAACAGTTTGGCGAAATCCACCTTCTGCACCGGACCGCGATAACCCCGGAGCCTGCGTAGACCATGCCGGGCCTGCTCGAAGCCCAGCACGGCAATATGACCGCCGTCCAACGGAAGTAGGGGCAACAGGTTAAAAATTCCGACCGCGAGATTGATCGCGGCGACCAGAATGAGAAGGTTCCGCACCCGGTCCACAGCCGAACTGCCCTCGGCCGAGACCACGTCACCGCCGATACGCGCCGCTCCCACCACGCTGATGAAACCCTGGGGGTCGCGGTTGTCGCTGAAGATATTACCGATATCACCGATCCGGCGGGTCAGCGTCTCGTACATACCGGTGAACCCGGACCCGATGACATCGAAGGTGCGGGGCACCGCTTCGATCGGGTTGTAGTGCACTGTCTCGGTTCCCGGTTTGACGCCCAAGGCGCCGACCCGGTCGTCGCCCGCCTGCCCGGTCTCCCGATCACGCCGGACCTCCACCAGGTTCGGCGTGAGAGTGAGGGTGCGGCCGTCCCGTTCGACGACCATCACCGCAGGCCCCGCTCCGTGCGCACGCACCTGCCGGGTGAACTGCGTCCAGGTCGTGACCGGAACTCCCCCGAAGCTGACGATCCGGTCACCCGGCCGCAGACCGGCCGCCGCGGCCGGCCCCGGTCCGGAACAAGTCGCGGTCGTGGCGACGCAACTCGTCGCGCCGACCCTCGACTCGCTGATCGTGGTCGTGCCCAGGACAACGAGCACTCCGTAGACCAGCACGATGGCGATGACGAAATGCACGAAGGAACCGGCCGACATGACCACGAGCCGGGCCCGCGCCCGCGCATTGTGGAAGGCGCGGGGTTCATCGGCCGGATCGATCTCCTCGAGCGGAGTCATCCCCTCGATCTTGACGAAACCGCCGGCCGGAATGGCCTTGACACCGTACTCGGTCTCCCCCCGCCGCCGGGACCAGATGGTCGGCCCGAAACCGACGAAGAACTTGGAAGCCTTCATGCCGTAGTGCCGGGCCGTCACGAAATGCCCGGCCTCGTGCGCGACGACCGACACCAGCAGGGCCAGTGCGAACGCCGCAATGCCGAGAAGCTCCATCAGACCGCCCCCTCGGCGCCGGGGGGGCGGCTCATACCGTGTCCCGTTCGGTCTCGCGCCGGATCAGCCGCCCGGCAGCCGCCCGCGCGGCTCGTTCGGTGGCGAACACCTCCTCCACGGTGGGATGATCGATCACTTCGTGCTCGGCGATGACCTCGGCCACCAGGTCGACGATACGGATGAAGGGCAGCCGCCCGGCGAGGAAGGCCGCCACCGCCTCCTCGTTCGCGGCGTTGAAGACCGCGGGGGCGGTGCCGCCGCGCCGCCCGGCCGTGCGCGCGAGCTCCACCGCCGGGAACGCCACCTCGTCCAGCGGTTCGAAGGTAAGCGCCTGCGCCCGCGACCAGTCCATCGGCGGCTGTGCCTGCGCCACCCGGTCCGGCCAGCCGAGCGCCAGCGCGATGGGCAGTCGCATGTCCGGCGGGGAGACCTGAGCGATCGTCGAGCCGTCGGTGAACTCGACCATCGAGTGCACCAACGACTGGGGGTGCACGACGACCTCGATGTCGTCGTAGGGAACCCCGAAGAACAGGTGCGCCTCGATCAGCTCGAGCCCCTTGTTCATCAGGGTCGCCGAGTTGATCGTCACCAGGGGTCCCATGTCCCAGGTGGGATGGGCCAACGCCTGCTCCGGGGTAACGGCGGCAAGATCGTCGCGGCGGCGCCCGCGGAAGGGACCTCCGCTGGCGGTCAACACCAGTTTGCGTACCTCGTCCCGCCGCCCGCCACGCAGGCACTGCGCCAGTGCGGAGTGCTCGGAATCCACCGGCACCAGGCGGTCGGGGTCGCCACCGAGCGCGTCGAGCACCAACGGCCCCCCGGCGACCAACGATTCCTTGTTCGCCAACGCCACAGTCCGGCCGGCGGCCAGCGCCGCGAGCGTCGGGGCCAACCCGACCGAGCCGGTGATGCCGTTGAGGACGATGTCGCATGGCCACGCCGCGATCTCGCTCGCGGCGTCGGGACCGGCGAGAATCTTTGGCACGGGGAACTCACCCCGACGGTAACCCCGCCGCGACGCCTCGGCGAAGAAGGCCAGCTGGAGGTCCTGAGCGGCCGAGGCCGCCGCCACTCCCACGGCCTGGACGCCGAGGTCCAGTGCCTGAGCGGCGAGCAGGTCCACCCGGGACCCGCCGCCCATCAACGCCACCACCCGGAACCGCTGCGGGTTGCGGCGTACGACATCTGTTGCCTGGGTTCCGATCGAACCGGTGGACCCGAGCAGGACAACCTCACGCAGGATCGAAGCCTCCACCACGTCACCTATTCTCTCAGGCCCACCGACCGCTCGACACCGCCCTGTTCGGTTCATGACAGGTGCCACCCGAAGATGCGCAATGGGTCCAGTGACAACTACGTTTCGTCAGGTCTGGTGGGCAGGACTTTGCGGTTGCCGCCCACCCCGATCGGCCACCCCGATCGGGGTGGCACGTCGGCCCGGTCGGTCACGTCGACGACGGCTGCGACGTCTACTCATCCCCGGCCGGGTGAGGAAGAAGGTGTGGCGCCGGCTGCCGGCTGCCCGGACGGTTCGGCACGGGGGGTGGCATCCGGGGCGGCGGGCGACGCCGGCGTGGTGGCAGGTCCGGAGGATGCGGCGGGTCCGGAGGATCCAGTCGACGGTGCCGCGGGAGTCGGACTGGTGGCGACGCCCGGGCCGGCGGGACCGGCGGAGACGGCGGGACCGGGCAGGCCACTTGTCGCGGGCGTAGGCGTGTAACCGAAATAGGTCAACGCCACAATGGTGGCACTCAGGCTGACGGAGGTCGGACCCAGCGCCGGGCGTGCCTGCGCCCCCGGCCAGGTGTGCCCCGCGCCCTGCATGGCTAACAGTCCGACATCGTGGCCGGCTGGGCAGCCGCTCCACACGGTGCGCTGCCAGGCGGCCGTGTCCCGGGAGGTCTGGCGGGCTCCGCCGCAGCCCAGAGCGGAGGCGTACCGGGTGAGCCGGTCTTCCACGGGCTGCGCGACGACCCCGGTGAAGGGGGCCGGTCGCGGAGCACCTCCGCCGGCATACGGTGCGATCTGGTCCGAGGTCCCATGGATCTCCAGGACGTTGGTGGCGGGCTTGGCGCAGGAGCCGGGCAGCACGCTCGACCCGACGGTCACCGCCGCCGCAAGACGGCCCGGCAGCGCGCAGGCCAGCGTGAGCACCATGTTCGCGCCGTCCCCGTAGCCCACGGCGAAGACGCGTCCCGCGTCCAGGCACATCTGACCAACGAGGTCGTTGAGCAGCGCGCCGACGAAGAGTACGTCGTCGGGTCCCACCGCCTTCGATCTGGTGAAGTTCCACCGCCCCTGCGTCCCGATCGGGGCGGCGACCACGAAGCCCGCCTTCGTCCCCTGATCGGCGAGCCGCGTGTACGCTTCCAGATCTTCCGGCGTCTGATTCAGATCATGGAAATTGAAGATCAGTGGTAGTGGCCTGGCCCGTGGACCCGCGGTCGGTACGGCGAGGACGTAGCCGCGCTCGGTTCCTCCCACCCGCAGCGCGCGGGTACCGATCCCGGACGGCAGGGTCTTCCCGGTGACGCAGCCGCTCTCGGGGGGCGGTGGGACCGTGGGCAACGGTATGGCCGACGCCACGGCGGCACGACCGCCGGATGCCCCGAGAGCGGCCTGGGTCGCCGAGGTCTTCGCCGGCCCCGGCTCCTGGGACATCGCGTACCACAGGAGCAGCAGCAACACTCCGGCGGCGGCCGTGATCGGCAGCCATACGGTGTTCGTCGCCCGGATACCCGGCCGGGAGGCCCCCCGGCGTCGACTCGTCGGACTACCGAAGGACACGGTCACCGTCAGGCGTCGTGCTCCCCACGGCACCGAACTCGACGAGACGGTCGGATCCGAGCTGCTCCGGCCGGTCCGTCCGCTCCGGCTTCCCGGCCGGCTCGGCCGCGAGCTGTCCGCAGGCTGCCGCGATCTCCCGGCCCCGGGTGTCGCGCACCGTCGTCACGATGCCGCGGTCCCGGAGCCTGCGGACGAACGCGCGCTGGCCGGCCGGGGCGCTGGCGCGCCACGAGGATCCACCGGTCGGATTCAACGGAATGAGGTTCACATGCGCGAGCCGGCCGACGAGCAGGTCCGCGAGGGCGTCGGCGCGTCCCACGTCATCGTTGACCCCGTCGATCAGCGCGTACTCGACGCTTACCCGTCTGCCGGTCACCTCGGCGTACTCCCAGGCGGCCGCGAGCACCTCGACCACCGGCCAACGGGTGTTGATGGGGACGAGTTCGTTCCGCAGAACGTCGTCCGGGGCGTGCAGGGACACCGCCAGAGTCACCGGCAGGCCCTCTCCGGCGAGACGACGAATCGCCGGAACGAGGCCGACAGTGCTGACCGTCAGGCCGCGAGCCGACAGGCCCAGGCCCTCGGGGGGGTGAGCGGTGAGGCGGCGTAGCGCGGCGATCACCGCGGCATAGTTCGCCAGCGGCTCGCCCATCCCCATGAAGACCACGTTCGACAACCTGGTCTCGCCGCCCGCGAGCTCACGGCGCTGGAGAACCCGGGCGGCGTGCACGACCTGTTCGACGATCTCCGCGGTCGACAGGTTTCGGGCCAGCCCCCCCTGACCGGTGGCACAGAACGGGCAGCCCATGCCGCAGCCCGCCTGGCTCGACACACAGACCGTCGCGCGATCCGGATATCTCATGATCACAGACTCGAGAGAAGCGCCGTCCACGGTCCGCCATGCCGTCTTGCGGGTCAGACCGTCGTCGCAGCTCAGCGTCCGCACCGGGACGAGCAGCCTCGGCAGCAGGGCGTCGAGGAGCGGCTGGCGGTCCCGCTCCGGCAGGTCGGTCATCGCCTCGGGCTCATCGGCGGCGATCAACCGCGCATAGTAGTGCCGGGCCACTTGATCGGCGCGGAAGGCCGGCTGCCCCAGCGACACCGCGACGTCACGCCGTTCCTGCCGGGTCAGGTCGGCGAGGTGACGCGGCGCTCGGCCCGCTCGCCGGGTGAGCGTCAGCCGCACGGGCCGGCCCGCCTCGGCGGTCGGGGGCTGGTCCGGACGTCCGGATTCGGCGGTCGTGGCAGTCATCGCGGATCCAGTCTGCCAGGTGACCGCGACCGAGACGAATGCACGGATCTGTCCGAAGGGGCCTACGAGAGGCGAGACCGGTCGACTGGACCCGGTTCCGATCAGTTCAGGAAGGAAGTGATCAGAAGCCAGGCGACCGGGGCGGTGCACAACAACGAGTCCAGACGGTCCATCAGGCCACCATGGCCGGGCAGCAGGCTGCTCATATCCTTGATGCCGATGTCGCGCTTGAGCAGAGACTCACCCAGGTCGCCGATCGTCGCGGTACACGCGACCGCCAGCCCCAGCAGAACGCCCTGCCAGGCCTCGGCCTCCAGCGGCCAGGCCAGCACGATCCCGGCGACGATCACACAGGTCACCGCCGAACCGGCGAATCCCTCCCACGACTTCCCCGGGGAGACGGTGGGGGCCATCTTGTGCCGACCGCCGGAGAGGACACCAGCCGTGTAACCACCGACGTCGCTGGCCACCACCGTTCCCAGAAAGGCGACGACTCGCCAGCGACCATCGGAGGGTTCGGTGAGCAGCGCGGCGAAGCCGGCCGGAAAGCCGATGTAGCCGGCCACGAACGCGGCGCCGGCGACGTCGCGGAGCAGACCCGTGGATGGCCCGAAAGCACGGACCAGCGCCGCCACGCCGATGGTGCCGGCGAGAGTCAGCAGCAGGCCGGTGGTCCCGTCGGCGTACGCGACGACCGGCATGGCCGCCGCCCCGGCAACCAGGGGAAGCAGGGGAACCCGTACCTGCGTCAGTCGGATCGCGCGGACCACCTCGTGGGTGCCCAGGGCCATCGCGGCACTGATCACCCCGACAAAAATCACCCGCAGAGTGAACAGCGGAACGAGGATGACGGCACCGAGAAGGACGCCGACACCGATGGCGGCCGGCAGATTGCGGCCGGCACGTGAGGGCCGGGACACCGTCCCGGCGGGCCGGCCGTGATTACCGGACCCAGGCGAGGATCCCGGCGGCGCGGATGACCCGGACGGCCCGGACTCAGCCACCGCGCGGCCGTCGACAGTTGTCATGGCTGCCCGGCCGTGGGCAGCGACCGCCGCATCGCGTATGCGTCATGCGCGGATCCGGGGACCGTCCAGGCGGTTCCGAGACCATGAGAACCGAACATCGGAGCGAGCGGCCGGTATCGAGAACGGACGCGGGAATGATCAAACCGAGAGAAGATCCGATTCCTTGAGCCGAAGAAGTTCATCCACCTGTCCGACGTATCGGTGAGTTGCCTCGTCGAGATCCTTCTCACCCCGCCGGCCCTCGTCCTCGCCGGCATCGCCGTCCCGCACGATCCGATCGATCGTGTCCTTGGCGTGACGTCGGACGTTGCGGATACTCACCCGGGCTTCCTCGGCCTTGGTCCGAGCCACCTTGACAAGATCGCGACGCCGTTGCTCGGACAGCTCCGGAAAAACACACCGGATGATGGTGCCGTCATTGCTCGGGTTGACCCCGAGATCGGAAGCACGCACGGCCTTCTCGATCGCTCCCAGGGACGATTTGTCGTAAGGCGTGATGATCACCATACGTGGCTCCGGGATGTGGAACGACGCGAGCTGCTGCACCGGTGTCGGAGCACCGTAGTAGTCCACCAGGATCTTGGAGAAGACCGCGGGAGTGATACGCCCCGTGCGGATGTTCGCGAAGTCCTCCCTGGCGACCGAGACCGCCTTCTCCATCTTCTCCTCGGCCTCGAGAAGCGTGTCGTCGATCACCGCATTTCCTTCCGTCTGTTCCTGGTCCGCCGGCGTCCACCGGGCGCCGGTCCTGTCATCACCGCGGTTCGGCCGAGCGCAGCCGAGTTCGTCGTCCCAGGGGCGAAGCCGTCCCGCCCGGTCCCGGATTCGCCTGACCGATGATCGCACAGCCGCCGCCTGCAGTGTGCCCTACCACGACGTCCCGCCGACCTGGGCCGACACCGCACCCACCGAGAAGCCTCGGAGCCGGCGGCCGCCGGCCACCCGATCAGGGAGCCGGCGGTCCGACGACGCTCAGGCCTGGCGGATGTTGAACCGGGAGAACCGACCGACCTCGATCTTCTCACCCAGTGACGCGCCGGCCTGGTCGAGCAGAGCTCGGATGGTCACCTTGCCGTCCTTCACCCATGGCTGGTCAAGCAGCACGCTGCTCTTCACATACCCGTTGACGCGCCCTTCAACGATCTTCGCGATCGCCTGCTCGGGCTTGCCCTCCTCGCGGGCCGCGGCCTCGTAGATCTTTCGCTCCGCCTCGAGGACCTCGTTCGGGATCTGCTCGGCGGTGACGTACAGCGGGTCCGCCGCGGCGATGTGCTGCGCGAGATCGCGGGCGAGTTGCTTGAAGTCCTCGGTCTTGGCCACGAAGTCCGTCTCGCAGCGAAGCTCGACGAGCACGCCGAGGGTGGGCGGGAGCTGCGGGTCGGTCCGGTGCAGATAGGACTCGACCAGACCGTTGGCGGCGCTGCGTGCCGCACGCTTGGCGACCTGCGCCTTGCCCTTCTCCCGCAGCCAGGACTTCGCCTTCTCGAAGTCCCCGGCGTTGTCGACCAACGCCTTCTTGACGTCGCTCATCCCAGCGCCGGTGAGCTCCCGGAGCTTCCGGATGTCAGCGACTGAAATCTCTACCATGGTGCTCTTCTCGTCGGTGTGGGTCTGGATGCTGTCGTAGTTCTGTCGGCCCCGGCCCCGCGGTGCCCTCCGGGCGCCGCGGGAGCGCCCGCCCGAGCGGCCCTGGCTGCGCGCCCGATCCGGTGCACGGGTCCGACCACCGGAACCAGGCCTGACATTCGGGAGCGGTGGTCCCCGACCCGACTCGGGGAACCACCGTCATCCTCACACAATGTCACCGCTGGTCGATCGCCACCACCGCAGGCGAATGAGACGCGGTAGCGGGTCAGACCGCGGTGCCGACCGCGGCGTCCGGCCGTGTCCCGTCCGCGGGCTCCGCCGTCGCCGGCTCCACCGCACCCGGGGCCTCGGCTGGTGCCTCACCACGCAGCAGGGCCTGCTCCCACTCGGCGAGCGGCTCCTCACCCGCGGACTGCTCGGGCTTGGCATCGGCAGAGCTCGAGGCGCCCGCGCGGGCCATCAGACCGTCCGCGACCGCATCGGCGACTACCCGGGTGAGCAGGGCAGCGCTGCGGATCGCGTCGTCGTTACCGGGGATCGGGTAGTCGACCTCGTCCGGGTCGCAGTTCGTGTCGAGAATCGCCACGACGGGAATGCCGAGCTTGCGGGCCTCACCGACGGCGATGTGCTCCTTCTTGGTATCGACGACCCACACCGCGCTCGGCACCCGGCTCATGTCGCGGATACCGCCGAGAGTGCGCTCCAGCTTGACCTTCTCCCGGGTCAGCACGAGCTGCTCCTTCTTCGTGCGCACCTCGGTACCGCCGGTCACCTCGATCTCCTCGAGCTCCTTGAGCCGCTGAAGACGCTTGTAGACCGTGGAGAAGTTGGTCAACATACCACCGAGCCACCGCTCCTTGACGTACGGCATTCCGACCCGGGCCGCGTGCTCCTCGATTGCCTCCTGGGCCTGCTTCTTCGTCCCGATGAACAGGACCGTCCCACCGTGCGCCACGGTCTCCTTGACGAAGTCGTAGGCGCGGTCGATGTAGGACAGTGTTTGCTGCAGGTCGATGATGTAAATGCCGTTACGTTCGGTGAAGATGTACCGCTTCATCTTCGGATTCCAGCGCTTGGTCTGGTGCCCGAAGTGCACACCGCTCTCCAGCAGCTGCTTCATGGTGACGACGGCCATCAGACGTCGCTCCTTCCCGCCCGGCCTGGGCCGGAACGCCTCGGTTGTGACGGCGCCATCTGACGACGGCAGCCCCTGACGCCCGGTTGGTCGTGGCCGCCGCTGTGCGGCGGACCGAGGAGACCCTTCCGATGATCCGATCCGGATCATCGGAAGTGGGCGTGCGAACTGGGCCCGGTGGACGGGCCCTGCGATCGATGATACCCGCCGGGCACGAGGATCCATCGGACTACCACAGCGGATCGGATCAACGGACCGGCCGGCGATGTCCACAGAGCGCGGGCATCGACAGCACGCGGCGGGAGTTATCCACAGATCACACGGCCGGTCTACCCAACGGCGTCAAAACGCCGCACCGTGGACGAGGCCGGTCCG
>NZ_CDWWXB010000029.1:11639-12181 GCF_977971855.1 Frankia sp. CoWAU3
CTCCCCTCTTCGGACCGGCACAGCGGCGGCCGGACGAGCGGACCTGGACCGGATCCGGCCGCCGCGCCTCCCCCGGACCCGGAGGTGTCACCGTCATGCCCCCTTTGCCACGCTTCGACCCGCTCTGGCTCGTCATCCCGGCGGTCGCCATCCTGATCGCCCTGGGACGGCCCGTCACGATGCCGATCAAGCCGCACGCCGACGGGCCACGCCTCGTCCTGGCGACACGTGATCCGCAACGGAGCACCACCGCCTTGTCCGACTCCTTGTCCGAGCCCGGGGGGTCTGCCCCGTCCGGTGCGACCGACTCCGCCGGTGGGCTCGGCCCCGGTGACGGGTTCGGTACCGAGCCCCGCCACGACGTCATCGAGCAGGCTCTGGGGATCAGCCAGGTTCGGGCTGTGGTGAGGACCGCGGGCCCACCTCCTCTCAGGCTCACCCCCGGCACGTCGGCGAAACCCTCGACGACACCTGATCCGTCCACGGCGCGGTCGACGCCGGCGGCACACCCGGCCCCCTCGCCCCCGGCCCCTCGCCGAAAG
>NZ_CDWWXB010000029.1:12473-15227 GCF_977971855.1 Frankia sp. CoWAU3
CCTCGCCCCCGGCCCCCTCGCCGAAAGCGACCTCGTCACCTCGACGACCGGAGACTCCCGCCGTCCGGCCGCTCTCCGCCCCACGATCCCCCCGGCCCGGCGGCCCGCCGGGCCGGGGAACGAACGCGGCCGGCCGTGACCCCGCCGGCCGCTGGCCCGCTGGGCGGCGGAGAAGGGGACGAGCAGCCGGACCCGCCAGCCGGCGACGTCGGACCGGAGAACTCCGCGGCACCGCCGGCCCACGGCGGCGGGGTCCGGGCTCTGCGATGGCCGTTGTCGGGGGCCGTCACGGTGAGCCGCGGTTTCGAACGCCCGCCTTCGCCCTACGGACCCGGTCATCGCGGAGTCGACCTCAAGACCTCTCCGGCAGCCCCGGTTCTCGCCGCAGCCGACGGGGTGGTGAGTTTCGCCGGGTCCGTAGCGAACCGCGGCATCGTCACCGTCACGCATGGCGACCTCCGCACGACCTACGAACCACTGACGCCGGCGATCAGCCCCGGAACCGCGGTCCGAGCCGGAGACCTGCTCGGCTGGATGAGCGATGGCCATCCAGGCTGTCCGGTGGCCGCATGCCTGCACTGGGGGCTTCTGCGCGGGACGGACTACCTCGATCCCCTGCTGTTCTTCCGCAGAACTCCGCCCCGCCTCCTGCCCCTCCTCCCAGCAGATCGCTCCCCTGGGTCCCCGGCCTTGTCTCAGGCTCGGGGGTGAGCCTGCTCGAAGGCCGCGCGCAACCGTTCCGGTGTCACATGGGTGTAGATCTGCGTGGTCGCGAGACTCGCATGGCCGAGAAATTCCTGGACGGAGCGCAGATCGGCCCCGCCTTCCAGCATGTGCGTCGCCGCCGAATGCCGCAGACCATGCGGAGTCAGGCCGGCCGGAGCGACACCGGCCGCCACCCTCGTCGTCAGAATCCGCCGTACCGTGCGCGGATCGAGGCGACCTCCGCGCAGGCCGAGGAGCAGCGCACGCCCGCTACGGGCGGTCATCAGCCGCGGCCGTCCCGTTGATCTCCAGGACCGTAGGGCGGCCACCGCCGGCACGCCGAACGGCACGCTGCGTTCCTTGCCGCCCTTACCGAGGACCCGCAGCAACCTTCGGTCGTCATCAATGTGCCCCAGGTCAAGACCGCACAGCTCGGACACCCGGATTCCGCTGCCATACAGAAGCTCGAGAACGAGTGCGTCCCGCAGCTCCACCGCCCGCCGTACGACCCGCTCGGAGTCTGCCGTCGAGTCCGGCAGCCCAGACGGCTGCGACGTGCCCGGGGGCGACACATCAGGCGAAGGGTTCTCAAGGAGCTGACGCGCGGCCGCGGCGGTGAGCACCTCAGGCACCCTTCTGACCGTACGGTTACCCACGAGCCGTGCGGCGACGTCGGTGTCGAGGAAGCCACGGCGCGCCGCATAGGAAGAGAAGACCCGGGCCATCGAGGCGCGCCGGGCCAGGCTTGCCGGCGCCGCCCCGGCGGCGCGCATCGAAGCGAGCCAGCTCCGCAAAAGCGCCAGATCGAGGTCGGCGAGGACCGAACAGCCCATCCGCTCCGCATGAGCGCGCAGGTTGGCGAGGTCGGCGGCGTAGGCACGCACGGTCTCAGGAGATCGGGCCAGCTCCGCGATGAGGTGGCGGAGAAAACCCGCGACCGCCGCGTCCCAGTCGGACTCGGGTGTCTCGACGATCTCGACTGGCAGGGCGTCTGATCCACACGTCGCTCGGGGGCGCTGCCGCGGCAGAAGCCGACCGTCGGCGGGCTCCTCGGCGCTCTCGCCTCGCAGGGCCATGAGACGACCGTGGCAACATCGATGGTTCTCGTCAAGACGCTGCGGCGTCCGTGACACTGCACCCGGGGACATTGCATCCGGGCTGACTCAGGTCTCCCCGTCGGGGTTTTCGCCGTCGGGTCCCGGATCCGCGGTACTGCGCGTCGGGGAACGATCCGCCCCGCCGTGGGCGGCACCCGGTTGGGTACCGGACGTTGCGGGATGGGACGGGTTCGACGGCGCTCGGCCCAGATCCGTGAGGCGGTAACCGCCCGCCACGTTCTCGACCAGCCCCTCCACCGCGAGTGGGCCCAGCATCGCCAGCACCGCCTCGGGGCGCAGGCCGGTGCGGCGCGCCAGCACGGACACCCCGACGGCAGCGCGGGCCGGCATCGCGTCGAGAAGCTCGCGCACCGCCTCGGACAATCCGTCCCGCGGGCCATTCCCGCTCTCCGGCCGCTGTACGAGCGATCCGATACTCGCGATTTCCTCCCTGATGTCCTCGGCCCCGGTGACCAGAACCGTCTGTTCACGGAAGTCCCGGAGCAGCCGGTGACAGCCTGCGCTCATGGCGCTGGTCACCGGCCCCGGAACAACCATGACGGGACGACCGAGCCGACGGGTGTGAGCAACCGTGTTCAGCGCGCCGCTACGGTGGCCCGCCTCGACCAGGACCGTCCCCCGGGACAGAGCCGCGATGATGCGATTACGGGTGAGGAATCGGCGTCGGTACGGCGGCGTGCCCGGCGACACCTCGCTGACTACCGCCCCGGTACGGGCGATCTCCTCCAGCAGTTCCACATGGGCGGTCGGGTAGGGAACGTCAACACCCCCGGCGAGCACCGCCACCGTCGGTCCGGCTGCGGCCAACGCCCCCCGATGTGCCGCTGCGTCAATGCCGAACGCGGCTCCCGACACCACGGCCCATCCCTGTTCCGCCATCGCAAACGCGATCTCTCCGGCGAGGTGCAGCCCGTAGCTGGTCGCGGTCCGG
>NZ_CDWWXB010000029.1:15712-27396 GCF_977971855.1 Frankia sp. CoWAU3
CCGGACCGCGAACCCACAGAGCCAGTGGAGTGCCGATCACCGAACCATCCCCCGCGTCCCGAAGGCGGTCCAGGGCATCCAGTTCGAGGGGCCACTCGGCGTCCTGGGGACAGACCAGCCGGGCGCCGGCGCGCCATGCCGCGTCCAGGTCCCGAACCGGATCGACACTCGGATGCGCCGCCCGGAGCGCGTTCCACACCTCGGACGCACCCCGACGCCTGACCTCGACGGCCGCGCGACGATGTTCCGGGCCGAAGACGCGAGCCAGGGCGACACGGGCCAACCGCTCGGGATCCGACCAGTCGCTGTCACCCGGTGCCACCCTCCCGGGCGCGGAAGCTGGATCCGCCCCCCGGGCATCCGGCGGAGTCGTCGAGCTCATGTCCCACTCCCTGAAGACGGCACCGGATGCGGCTTCTTCCTGCTGGGCGACACGGTTCACGTCACGGTCAGGAGCGTCCCCACGGGGGTCTCCCACGCTCATGCCGACCACCCGGGCAATCTCAGATCCAGAGCGGCACCGAACTGCTCGGGACCGGGCGTGCCCCGCCCGGCAAGATCGGCGAAGGTCCACGCCAACCTCAGGACACGGTCGAGACCGCGCGCGGTGAGCAGGCCTCTTTCGAATGCCCGCTCGGCCACGGCCGTCGCCCTCGCCGGCAGCGGCCACAGTCGGCGCATCGCCGGCCCCGGCACCTCCGCGTTGAGCCGCCACGGCGTTCCGGCCAGTCGGACCCGGGTCGCATCCTAGGCCGCAGCGACCCGCGCCGCGACAACCGCGGACGAATCACCCTGGCCACGGTCCGCCCATAGCTCCGCCCGGCTCGGAGCACTCAACGCCACCTGGATGTCGATCCGATCCAGGAGCGGCCCGGACAGACGGGCCAGATAGCGCCGACGGACCAGGCTCGGACATTCGCAGCCCACCGCGCGCGGGCCGCGGGCCTTCGAACACGGGCAGGGATTCGCCGCCAGAACCAGCTGAAAGCGGGCGGGAAACCGGGTCGTCGCGCGAGCGCGGGCGATCTCGATCTCTCCGCTCTCCAACGGTTGACGTAGCGCATCGAGACTTTGACGGGTAAACTCCGCCGCCTCGTCCAAAAATAGGATGCCCCGGTGCGCCTGACTGGCCAGCCCGGGCCGGATCACCGTCGAGCCTGCTCCGACGAGTGCCGCCGGGGTCGCACTGTGGTGCGGACTGCGATACGGCGGTCGGGTGACGAGCGGGCAGTCCGCGGGCAGCAGGCCGGCGACCGAATGGACCGCGGTCACCTCGAGAGCGGCCTCGGTACCGAGGTTCGGCAGCAACCCGGGCAGTCTGTCGGCCAGCATGGTCTTGCCACTGCCGGGCGGCCCCTGCATGAACAGGTGGTGACCACCGGCAGCCGCGACCTCGACGGCCAGCCGGCCCCTGCTCTGCCCCGCCACGTCCGCCAGATCCCCGGCCTGACCGTCGGTGGAGGCAGCTTCGGTCGTGGGGGCCTCCACGGGCTCGGCGGCGATCTCTCCCCGCAGGAGCGCCAGCACACTGATGAGATCGACAGCGGGCTCCACCACCGCGCCCGGTACCAGCGCCGCCTCGGCGGCGTTGCCCGCCGGCACCACGACCCGTTCGACACCGGCGGCCACCGCCCGAAGTACCGCCGGGAGCACCCCGCGGACACCGCGCACCCGGCCATCCAGCGCCAACTCGCCGATGAGTACCCGGCGGAGCAGGGCTGCGCGCGGCACCACGCCGGCCGCGGTGAGGATCGCCACCGCCATGGCCAGGTCGAAACCACTGCCCGATTTCGGGAGGGTGGCGGGGAACAACCCGAGTGTGATGCGACGATCAGGCCACCGTTGGCCCGAGTTCACGATCGCGGCGCGAATCCGATCCCGCGACTCATGCAACGCGGCATCGGGCAGACCGATGAGAGTCAGCCGCGGAAGACCATCGGCGAGATCCGCCTCCACCTCGACGATGTGACCTTCGACCCCGACGACCGCCACCGCCCGGGCCCGCGCGAGAGCCATCAGAACGCTCCCCGGATGTGCTCGACACGAACCGGGCCCGTCGAAGGACGGGACACCAGGAGGACGTCGAAACGCACCAATGACGAGGCGTGGGGGTGCTCGGCGAGCCACCGGGCGGCCAGGCGTCTGATCCGAACCGCCTTGCGACCTACGACGGCCTCGGCGGCCGATCCGTAACGCGTCCCGGATCGGGTCTTGACCTCGCAGAACACCAGGCTCTCACCGTCCTGCACAACGAGCTCGCCCTCGCGGCAGCGCCAGTTACGGTCGAGGATCTCGGCGCCGACCGCCGCCAGATGGCGGGCTGCGACATCTTCGCCGAACCTGCCCAGTGCGTCCTTTGCCCGCATCGCCGCTCCCGTTCGCCGGGGGACGGGTGCCCGCCGGTCGTGACCAGCGTGGACGTGGGCGGGCCGGAGAGCCATCCACATGATCGACATGTGGATGACGAGGGTTTCTCCACAGGAGCGAGCTGGGCGGACATCTCAGCGGGTCATCACGGGCTTCGGTGACGGGTCGAATCGCACGGTCGATTCAGGCGACAGCCGACCGGAATGAGGTGCCGATCCGCCGAACATACCGCCGAGACGATCAAGATGCCGAGGCAATCAGGCAGCCGGGCCGGGAAAGCGTGACGCCGAGAGTCGGCGTCAGACCTAGATTCGCTAGTAGCGCCGGCTTGCATGATCAAAGTTCGGTGATCTTCCCTTTTCGGGCTTGTTGATGTTGTTTTCGACGGCTGGGCAGGGTGAAGGCCCGGCTGTCGTGCCGGGTGAGCGCCGGGTCCACGGCCCGGGGGCGTGTTCCGCGTAGAGAACGGGCTGGTCAGACGGCCGCGGGCAGGGCGCGCAGCCGGGCGAGGGCGGTGGTTAGGTGCTGGTCGCGGCCGGGTGGCAGGCGCAGGATCAGTTGGCCTGCGTGGCGGGTGACCCGGCCGGGAATGGTGATCAGTTCGTGGCGGAGCCGGTCGCCGTGCGCGCGCCCGGCGCGCTGGTCGAACCCGGTGAGCGTCTGGAGCAGGGTGGACAGCCAGCCGGCGAGGATCGCGGCCCACGTCCAGACGGTGTTGATGGTCGGGTCGGCTGAGGGCAGGTGGCGTAGGCCGGCGCCGAGTTTGTGGTCCTTGATCTGGGTCTCGATGTCGGCGCGGCCGCGGAACCAGTACTCGAGCGCGACGATGTCCGGCCCGTCGTCGGCGGGGATGTTCGTGACGATGAAGCTGACCGCCCAGGCATGGTCGACGATTCCGTCGAGCGCGAGGGTGAGCTGGGCTTTCGGGATGGTGCGCCGCCGCCGTGAGCGGGGGTCGGTGGAGATCTCGGTGGCGGGGACCTTCACCCGGCGGATGATCGTGTAGGTGCCGGGCGGCCAGCCGGTCGGAGCGTAGCTACTGGTGGCGACCTGGGCGCCGGTCATGTCCCGCGCGTCCGTCCAGGACGTCTCCTCGACGGCGGCGTAGGCGCGCCAGAACGCGGAGTTACGCGGCGCGGCGATCGCGAAGTCCACCCCCGCGGCCACGGCGGCGCGGGCGAGGTCGCCGGTGAAGAACCCCGAGCCCGCGCGCAGCAGCGGCGGCGCGCAGACCGCGACCGGCAGGTTCGCCCGAGCCCGCGCGAACAGGCCGGCCGCGCGCGGACGGACGTCCTGGTCGCCGGCGAGCAGGTCCGCGGCCAGGACCAGCCCGGTCCTGGCCCATGACGCCAGCAGCGGCCGGCCTTCTTCCCCTCATAGGTATAGGCCACGCCGCGCTTCGTGCGGCCGAAGACCTCGACATCCGAGGAGTCCAGGTCCAGCGTCGGCCGCCCCGTGACCAGCTCGGCCCGGCGCTGCGCGGGTAACCGGGCCAGCCAGCGGCCGGCGAGCACCCCGACCGTCGCCTCGACCCCGGCCAACGCGCCCGGCCCGAACCTGGCCGCCAGCCTCGCCGCCGTCCGCGACGGCGCGAACGGCACCGCCGCCAGCAGCCCACCCGCCTCGTCGGACCGCAGCCGGTCCAGCCCGGACAGCGTCGCCTGCCCTGTCAACTGCGCCGTGGCCAACCCGACCAGCAACTCCCCGGCCGACAGTCCCCGCGCCCGCTGCTTGACCGGCCCGACCCGCTCGTCGAGCGTCTCAACGACCCCGAGCCGATCCACCAGGTCGCTCACCGCCGCCAGGCCAGCCAACCCGGTCAGCGACCGGTCCGCCGGCCCGACCCGAACCCGCAGGGCCCGTTTCCGCGGCCCGGTCGATCTGCGTAGTCTCTTTACCCGGCGGGTGCCTCTCGTCAGGACGCCATCGGTTGGTGGTGGTAACCCCGATTCTTCCTGCACGGCAGGCACCCGCTCACGTTCCAACGATCTACGAACCCCCAACATCACCAGCTACTGGCGGATCTAGGTCAGAGCTCGGCCTTGGTCAACTCCTCGACGTTGATATCTTTAAAGGTGACTACTCGGACATTCTTAACAAAACGCGCAGGCCGGAACATGTCCCACACCCAGGCGTCCCTCAAGATCAACTCGAAGAAGACCTCGCCGTCCGTGCTGTTCCTGACCTCGATCTGGTAGTCGTTCGCGAGGTAGAAGCGGCGCTCGGTTTCGATCACATACGAGAACAGCCCCACCACGTCGCGGTACTCGCGATAGAGCTGCAGCTCCATCTCGGTCTCGTACTTCTCGAGGTCTTCCGCGCTCATACAGTCTCCGTGACGCCATGCCGGCTGGTCACAAGCACCCTGTCCTCCAGCCGCAACGATCGTGCTTCCCTCGTCGTCGCCGCATGCGCAGCCACGTTGACGTACGACATCCGATGCTCGTCACACGGTCCGCAGCGCGCCAGCGCCGCCGCGTGGGCCGCGGTGACGTATCCCTTGTGCTGCGCGAAATCGTACTCGGCATAGCGCGTGTGCAACGCACGCATGATCCGGTCCCTCGTCACCTTCGCCACGACCGAAGCTGCCGCCACGCACGCGACCACCCGGTCTCCCTTCACCACCGCCAACGACTCCACTCCGAAACCGGCGACCGCGAATCCATCCGTGAGCACG
Source organism: Frankia sp. CoWAU3 (assembly GCF_977971855.1). Lineage (NCBI taxonomy): Bacteria > Bacillati > Actinomycetota > Actinomycetes > Frankiales > Frankiaceae > Frankia > Frankia sp. CoWAU3. The sequence goes on from NZ_CDWWXB010000029.1 coordinate 20,757, forward strand.
TAACCCGGGCGCGCAGACAGGCGCGCCACCGCGCGTCGCATTCCGGTGATGTTGGCCACGTGCAGGCCGACCCGATCGATCTCGGCCGCGGAGATGACGACGGTCGACCACGCCGCGGCGGCGACCATCACGTCCTCGAAAACACTCTCGCGGATCTGCTCGGTCAGGAGCTTGGAGTCGGCCAACCGCGCCAGCCGCTGACGAGCCTCCGGAGCCAGAATCACCGCGGCGACGACCAGGGGTCCGGCGCATGCCCCACGACCCGCCTCATCGACCCCTGCGACCGGGCCGAGACCATGCCTGTTCAGGGCGCGCTCGTAACCGAACAGCCCGGCATCCCGGCGAAGAGCGACACCGTAGTGTCTCATGACGGACCGCGGCGGCGAGCCGTCCCTGGTGCGCACGTGCGCGTGGATCCTCGTGGCATCCGGCGAGGCCGACGGGTGGCGGTCCACGCCGGGGGGATCAGCACGGCAAAGGCGAACAGGGACACGTCATCCGTGGCCGGGTAGCCCGGCAGCGGCACCACGGCGTCGCCGGTAGAAGACAGCGCGGCGGATGTGGTCGACCCGGCCGACGCACGAGGAGCCGGAGGCAGCACCGACGCGGCGGGAATCCCGGCGAAATCGTTCGGAACGCCCAGGAAGCCGAACCGGCCAAGTGGCCAGACACGGACGAAGGCCCGTCCCACCACCGCATGCTTCGGGATCGGTCCGTTCTGCCGGGCATCCGAGGAGGCCCCGCGATGGTCACCCATCACCCACAGGTAGCCAGCCGGGACGGTCAGCGGACCGAACCGCTGATAGTCGTTCTGGTAGACGTACGGCTCGTCGAGCGGATGGCCGTTGACCGAGACCCTGCCCGCGGTATCGCAACACGCGACCGTGTCGCCGCCGACCGCTATGACGCGTTTGATGAAGTCGGTCTCGCTCGGGGCCCCGAGACCCAACAGGTTCTGCGCGCCACGAACGAACCCGCTGAACGCGTTGCTCGGCGGCGGGACGACGGACTCGGCATGATCGAATCCGGTTCCCTTGCCATTAAAGACGACGATCTCACCCCGGTGCACGTCGCGGAAGTGGTAGACGACCTTGTTGACGAGAACCCGGTCGTCGACCAGCAGCGTCCGCTCCATCGATTCCGAGGGGATCCAGAACGCCTGGACCAGAAAAGCCTTGATGAGCAGGGCGAGCAGAAAGGCGATCAGCACAAGGACCGGGAGCTCGCGGAGGAACGAGCCACGGCCACGGGTCCGCGCCGCCTCGGGCCGGGAAACCCGACGACCGGGGGCTTCCGGGCCGTCGGGCTGCGCCTGGTCCTTCGGGCCGTCAGGCTCGGCCGCAGGGGTCGGCCGCGCACCGTCCGGCTGACCGCCCTCGGTTCTTCCCGGTACCCGAGGCCCACTGGGATCGGATGCATTCACGCCGCCACCTCGCAGAATCGACCGTCAAACCTCATCGGACCGGTCGACGTGCCACCAGCCGCACCTTGCGACAGCGTTGCGGACCGTGCCGCCTATCTTCGTCCATCAACGGCGGCGCCACCTGCACGGGCAACCGGCAAGTCGCGGATGGAGAATCCGGACGCGTCACGGGGTGGCGGTGGCCTCAGCGCGCGACCGGCTCACGCTTCTCCTTGATCTTGGCGGCCTTACCGCGCAGCTGACGCAGGTAGTACAGCTTGGCCCGTCGGACGTCACCACGGCTCACGATCTCGATCTTCGAGACGATCGGGCTGTGGAGGGGAAAGGTCCGTTCCACACCTACGCCGAAGCTGACCTTACGGACGGTGAAGGTCTCCCGCACCCCGCCACCCTGGCGGCGGATGACGGCCCCCTGGAAGACCTGGATGCGCTGACGGTTTCCTTCGACGACCCGCACGTGGACCTTGAGGGTGTCGCCCGGCCAGAACTCGGGCACGTCGGTCCTCAGCGACTCGGCGTCGAGGCTGTCCAGGGTGTGCATGGCAGTCGCTTCCTGAAGAGTTGAGATGGATGGTCCGCGGCCCCGGAACGCACCGAGGTGGACAATCCGTGGTCCAGGCCGACCCGGCCGGCATGGGTGGACGCAATCACCGCGAGGTGTCCCGCGGGAAAGACATGCGACCCGAGGCCGCCCGAACCGGTCACGAACCGACGGACACTGCATTCTACTGTGCCACACCCGGGAGAGAGACCGGACCGCCCTACCCCTCGCCCGGCCCCTCGACGTCACGATGATGGATCAGGCCCGTCCCCTCGGTGGGGGCCGGCAGCATCCGCCCGGCCGCCTCGGCCGCGGCGGCAGCGAGTACGACTCGGTCCGCTTCGGCGAACTCGCGGCGTTCCAGGAGGTCCGGGCGCCGCAACAGGGTACGACGAAGCGCCTGGGAACGACGCCAGCGGGCGATCGCCTCATGATCGCCTGAGCGGAGAACAGGCGGCACCTCGGTCCCCCGCCATACCGGCGGACGGGTGTAGACCGGGCCTTCCAGCAAGCCGTCGGAGAAAGAGTCATCGGCGGCTGAGGCACTGTTACCGAGTACTCCGGGCAGCAGCCGCGTAACCGCTTCGAGAATCACCAGGGTCGCGGCCTCGCCCCCGGCCAGCACATAGTCTCCAATGGAGATCTCGTCATCGGCCCAGGTCTCGATCACTCTGGCGTCGATGCCCTCGTAGCGCCCGCAGCAGAACACCAGCCAGGGCTCGCGCGCCAGTTCTTCGGCGTGGCGCTGAGTGAACGGAGTCCCCGCCGGGGTCGGCACGACGACCCGGGGCCGGCTACCGGCCACTCGTGCGGTGATCTGCGACAACGCCGCGTCCCAGGGCTCGGGCCGCATGACCATCCCCGGGCCTCCCCCGTAGGGGGCGTCATCCACGGTGCGATGAACATCCGTGGTCCACATCCGCAGATCATGTGTATGGATCTGCAGGGTTCCGTGCTCCTGAGCCCGGCCCACGAGCGACAGACGCAGGGGCTCGAGATAGGCCGGGAAGATGGTGACGATGTCGGCGCGCATCGGCTGCTTTCAGAGATATCGGCTCTTTCAGAGATATCGGCTGCCTGCCAAGAAACCCGATCTACCCGCCAGCCGAAGACCGGGCCGAGGGCCCGCAGCCGACTTCCCGCCCAGGACCCGGGTCAATCGAGATCGAGCAGGCCGGGCGGCGGATCCACGACGATCCGGCCGGCGGGGGGGTCGACGGTCGGCACGATGTCACGGACGAAGGGGACGAGATGCTCACCACCGTCCGGGCCGCCGATCGCGAGCAGGTCTCCCGCAGGGGAGTGAATGATGTCGGTGACGTGCCCCAACAACATGCCCGCCGTGGTCACCGCCCGCAGGCCGACCAGGTCCCGATCCCACCACATCTCCACAGCCTCGCCGTCACCGTCGGCGTCGTCGAGCGGCGATCCCGCCTGATCCGCGTCGATGGTCAGGAGCACGCCGCGCAGCGCCTCCGCGGCGCCACGATCGTCCACCCCGCGAAAATGAAGCAACAGGCGGCCCGAGTGCCAATGAGCGCCGGAGACGGTGAGCGCAGTCCCCCCCCCTTCGCGACCGAGGACCGCCCCTACGACAAACCTGCGGTGGGGCACGTCGGTACGAATCTCGATCGTGACCTCACCGCGGATGCCATGCGGACGGCCGATCCGCCCGACGACGATCTCCTCAGCCACGACTTCTCGGGCAATCAGGACGAAGCTCGCGACAACGCCGGCAGGTCCTAACGGTCCACATCGACGACGTCGATCCGAAGGGCCCGGCCTCCGACACCACCCATCACCGCGCGCAGCGCACGAGCGGTACGACCTCGCCGACCGATGACCTTCCCGAGATCTTCGGGGTGCACCCGCACCTCCAGGGTGCGTCCACGCCGACCGTTGTTCAGGTCCACCCGGACGTCGTCGGGGTGATCGACGATGCCTCGCACGAGATGTTCGAGGGCCGCCTCCAGCACCTACTGCCCCGCGGCCGGTGCGTCCGTGGCCGGGGCGGCTTCCGCTTCCTCTGCCGACCCGGACTTCTTGGCCTTCTTCGGCGTGGTCGCCGGCCGGTCCTCGGCGCCTGCGGCGGCCCGCGCGGCCGCCTGGAAGATCTCCCGCTTGTCCGCCTTTGGCTCGGCGACCTTCATCGGCGGGGGCGCCGGCAGGTTCTTGAACTTCTGCCAGTCCCCGGTGACCTTGAGGATCGCGAGGACGGGCTCGGTGGGCTGTGCACCGACCGAGAGCCAGTGCCCCACCCGCTCGGCGTCGACCTTGATGATGCTCGGGTCGGACTTGGGGTGGTACTGCCCGATGGACTCGATGACCCGACCATCCCGCTTGGTACGGGCATCAGCCACGACGATGCGGTAGTGCGGCTCGCGCATCTTGCCGAGACGCTGCAGTTTAATCTTGGTTGCCACGGTGGTCGAACGGCTCCAGACATGTCGATGACCACTGGTTTTCCATGGCTGCGCATGGAGCCCCGGTGGTGGGAAGCACCCGCGCCGGACAGCCACTCACACATCTCCCGCGCGACACCGCGAGGAATGAGGGCAGCCACACCGACGCTGGCAGGCAGGGCCTGTATTGAGCTTACAGTCTGCCAGATCGTGACCGCCGCACACGAGCGGGGAGCCCGTGCACTCGCCACGGCCGCATCGCGCGGGTCAACCCCGTTCTCCGCACATGCGCGCGTCGTCCCAGGTCAGGGCGCTGACCGATTTGATCATGCGATGCATCGTCGCAGGTCACGGCACCGTGTGCGGAAGACAGGGTCAACGGCCCCCGCGGGGGCCGCGCGGCGGCATCCCACCGAAGCCGTCCTGCTGCCGCATCAGCGCCGAGAGATCCGGCATGCCGTCCGGAAGCGCGGGGCCCTTCGCCGGCCGCTCCTGCGCAGTGGACTTCTGCGCCTTGGCCTGGGCCGCCCGTGCCGCCGGATTACCCTTGCGGCTGGCTCCCTTGCCCTTCTTCGCTGCCTTGCGAGCCGAGGCGGCCTTCGCTCGACCCACCCCCCCCGGCATCCCCATGCCGCCAGCCATCTGTCGCATCATCTTGCGGGCCTCGGCGAACCGGTCCAGCAGCTGGTTGACCTCGGTGACCGTGACCCCGGATCCACGCGCGACCCGAGCCTTGCGGGACGCCTGCAGGATCCTGGGATCACGCCGTTCCGTCGGCGTCATGGACCGAATGATCGCAACCACCCGATCGACGTCCCGATCGTCGACCTGCGCCAGTTGATCCTTCATCTGGCCCATACCCGGCAGCATGCCGAGCAGGTTGCCGATCGGGCCCATCTTGCGGACCGCGAGCATCTGTTCGAGGAAATCCTCGAGCGTGAACTCGGAGGCGACCATCTTCGCCGCCATGGCCTCGGCCTGCTCGGCCTCGAACGCCTTCTCGGCCTGCTCGATGAGGGTGAGGACGTCACCCATGCCGAGGATCCGCGACGCCATGCGTTCCGGGTGGAAGACGTCGAAGTCGTCCAGGGCCTCACCGGTGGAGGCGAACATGATCGGCCGACCGGTCACCTGGGCGACCGAAAGGGCCGCACCACCGCGCGCGTCGCCATCGAGCTTGGTCAGGACCACTCCGCTGAATCCCACGCCATCGGCGAAGGCGCTCGCGGTCGCGACCGCGTCCTGACCGATCATCGCGTCCAGGACGACGAGAATCTCATCCGGTGAGACGGCGTCGCGGATGTCGGCCGCCTGCCGCATCATCTCCTCGTCGACGCCGAGCCGCCCGGCCGTGTCGACGACGACCACATCGAAGACCTGCCGGTGCGCGTGCGCGAGCGCGTCGCGCGCGACGCGCACCGGATCCCCGACCCCGTTGCCGGGCTCGGGCGCGAAGACCTCCACCCCGGCCCGCGCCCCGACCACCTGCAGTTGGTTGACCGCGTTCGGACGCTGCAGGTCGGCCGCGACCAGCAGCGGGGTGTGACCCTGAGCCTTGAGCCAGCGCCCGAGCTTGCCGGCCAGGGTGGTCTTACCCGTTCCCTGCAGGCCGGCGAGCAGGATCACTGTCGGCGGGGTCTTGGCATACCGCAGCGTCGTCGTGCCGCCGCCGAGGATCGCAACGAGCTCCTCATTGACAATCTTGATTACCTGCTGGGCAGGGTTCAACGACGCACTGACCTCGGCGCCGCGGGCACGCTCCTTCACCGCGGCCACGAAGCCACGGACGACCGGGAGCGCGACGTCCGCCTCAAGCAGAGCCACCCGGATCTCCCGCGCGGTGGCGTCGATGTCGGCATCGGTAAGGCGCCCTCTGCCACGCAGCGACGCGAAGACCTTGTCGAGGCGGCTGGAAAGGGTGTCGAACACGCGCACACACTCCGGGATCGCAGACGGACCGCAGGGACCAGCGTACGCACCCGACGACGAAGGCAGCACACCCCCGTGTCCGATCAACCGACGACGTCACGCATCGGCCGATCGACGCGGACGCGACGTGCGCGGCCCGGCGAGGCATGCCCGCACGGACGCCGGCCTGGTCATTCACCTGCCGGGTCCGCCCTCTGCGCTGAGGAGGGCGAGACGCCTCGCCGGACGCTCACCCCCCCCGGCCAGGAGAACACCGAGGAACATGTCGCGGCTGACCGCGGAGCCCCACAGCTCCGCTCAGTGATGAAGCTTAGCTTGTCGTTTAACCTTCGGGTGTCACTCTGT
>NZ_CDWWXB010000030.1:0-6613 GCF_977971855.1 Frankia sp. CoWAU3
CTGACCTCCCGATAGACAGCCTACCAACGCTACTGGAGCGGTCCGACAGTCCGGTTCGTGGACCCGGATCCCGGCCACCGACGCGCTGGCGGACCGGGGCGGGCTGCGCCCGCACCCCCGGCAGGCACGCCGCTGTCCGGCGCAGAGACGAGATGGCGGTGGGCCGGGTTCGGAGTGGCAATCTTGGCCGCACTCGCCGAACTGGCTGCCTCCTGCGGGACGAACACGCTAGCGACGATCCATCCGTGGCGTCACCCTGTAAGAAGCGGGTAACGCAGACCGATGCCCACCGGAGACATCGGCAGGCGCGGAGGGGAGATCGCTCGATGTCGGCACAGATACTCACGCTGGATGGCGAACGGCAGACGCTCTCGGACGAGACGGTCGAGGAGATCCGCGCGATCTTCCGCGGGCAGGTTCTGACGTCGGACGACCTGGGGTATGACGACATCCGGGTCGTCCAGAACGCCATGCTCGACCGCAGACCCGGTCTGATCATCCGATGCACCGGGACCGCCGACGTCGTCGACGCCGTCAGCCTCGCCTACAGGCGGGACCTGCTCGTCGCTGTCCGCGGCGGCGGCCACAGCATCGCCGGGACCTGCACGGCCGACGACAGTTTGATGATCGATCTGTCGATGATGCGGGGTGTCTGGGTCGACCCGGATCAGCGACGTGTGCGGGTGGCGGGTGGTGCGACCTGGGGCGACGTCGACCGTGAGACGCAGCTGTACGGGCTCGCGGTACCTGGCGGGGTCGTGTCGACCACGGGCGTCGCGGGTCTGACACTCGGTGGCGGAATCGGCTGGCTCCACCGCAAGTACGGTCTGGCCTGTGATGCGCTGCGCGCCGCCGAGGTCGTGACAGCCAGCGGCAAGATCATACGGTGCGACGGGACCGAACATCATGAGGACCTGTTCTGGGCGTTGCGTGGCGGGAGCGGCAACTTCGGTGTGGTGGTGTCCTTCGAGTTCGAGGCCTATCCGTTGGGCCCGATGGTCTGGAACAGCATGATCGTCCACCCGGTCGACGCCGTTACCGAGGTGCTTTCCCGCTGGCAGGACTGGACGTCCACCGTCCCTGACGAGGTCACCAGCCGTGCCCTCCTGTGGTCGCTGCCGGATGCACCGACGCTCCCGCCCGCCGTGCACAACCGCGACGTGCTCATCACGGCCGCCCTGTATGCCGGCGCCCCGGACGAGGGTCAGCGAGCGTGCCGGGCGCTTTCCGGGTTTGGCACGCCGCTTGCCGATATGAGCCAGGCCCGGTCGTACCGGACAGCGCAATCCTCCCTCGATCCCTTCTTCCCCAAGGGCGGACTCCAGAGCTACTGGAAGTCCGTCTACCTGGACAGACTCGATGAGGACGCGACCACGTTCGTGGCGCGCATCAGCCACGACCGCCCGCACCCGACGACGATGGTGCACCTGCCTCTCCTGGGAGGCGCCATGTCACGTGTAGGGACAACCGAAACCGCGTTCGGTGACCGCAGCGCTCGGTACCTGCTGAGCATCGACGGAAACTGGCTGGACCCCGCCGAAGACGACGCAAACATCCGCTGGGTGCGCAATGCCTACGGCGAGGCCGTCAGGCTTCGGGCCGCATCGGGCACTTACCTCAACTTCAGCGGCGACGCGGATCTCGACGACGCCGACCGGGCACGGGCCTGGGGGCGCAACGTCGAGCGGCTGCAGCGAGTGAAGCGCACCTATGACCCGGAGAACCGCTTCCGGCTCAACCCCAACATCCCCCCCCCGCCGAAAGCTGAGCCTGCGCTGGGACTGGGGCTGATGACCGTCCCCACCTTTCGGGCGATCTCCTCACGCATCTGACGGATCGACGCCACCGCATCACTGTCCGCGAGAATCTCCAGGGTCTCCTGTAGGCTCTCCCGCTCGTCCACCGAGACGACCGGCCAGGCTCGCTGGCGCGCCGTAGCCCACACCATGCACAGTTCTTCATCCTCGGTCGTGGGCGAGGCGGACGTTGTAACGGGCATCCGAGGTTTGGCGTTCCGTCCCCGCGCGAGCGCACAAGGACGGAACACTTGTCTCTAAAAGATCTCCTCACCGACCGCAAGGATTCCTGCGATCGGTGCCTGTTTTATTGGAATCTCAGCGACAGACCCTGACCGTGCGCGGGGGAATCCAGGTCCGGTGTCCATGCCTCCAGACCCAGTGACCGCTCATATGGCGCCAATAACAATGTACATCACTGCGATGGACCGCGCCAGGCGTGCTTCTCGGCGGAGAAGCCATCGAAGGAGCCGCAGACAAAATTGTCCCGAGCGCAACGATCACAACCATCAGAAAATACTTCGGGCTTTTCCTGAGCGCCATTTCCGCCCCCTCCAGTGTCGCACCGCCATCTCCCCGGGGAAGTTCCCCACTGGCTTGCGAGCCAGAGATACCCCCGCCATCGGGCTCTAATCATTTCACCAATGACGTGAATCGCAGCAATCTCCGACGTAATCGACGGCGATTTACTGTGATCGATAGTTCATGGTTTGTGACCTACTGGGTAGGTAGAAGCAGAGCCGGTGTCCGGCGGCGAGCATGTCGATCAGTTCGCGGAGTAGGTGAGGCATCGAGGTGCTGGTCCAGGCCTGCCAGACTCGGCCGTCGCTTCAGCCACCGACGACCCCGCAGACTCCCGTCTTCCCCAGCAGTGTCACTGGTAGCCGGTCACCCGCCGTTCACGCGGTAGCATGGTGGGCGATACTGGGCGGTGTGACGAGCGACGGACAGACCGGGCCGGCAGCCGGCGGTGATGCGCTGCCCCGGCAGCCGTTCGCGCACCTGAGCGCCCCCAACGCGGACGTCTACCGGGAGGTGCTGACGACGTTCGCGCGGGCGCGGGACCGGTTCATCGTCCACATGCGCCCCGAGGACGTGATCGCGGACCTGGGGCGGCCGGGGCAGACCGAGTCGATCGTCGCCGCGCTGGACAAGCTCGTTGAGTGGGGCAACCTGCGGGCCGACCCGGACACCGGCCGGGTGACCACAGTGGCGGACTTCCACCGGGCGCGCTACCTGTACCAGCTGACCCCGGCCGGGCAGGCGGCCGAGGAGGCGATCGCCGTCTACGAGGTGGCGATCGGCCGCCGGGGCGCCCTGCAGTCGGTGGCGCTGGAGGACATCGCCGCCCAGCTGCGCGCCCTGGTGGAGATGACGGCCGGCGACGCCGCCGATCTCGACCCGGCGAAGGTACACCTGCTGCTGCTGGGGCTGGCGGAGCGGTTCACCGGACTGGCCGACAACGCTCAGGCGTTCATGACGTCCCTCCGCCGAGTGATCGACTTCTCGGACGGTGACGTGGACGCGTTCCTCGCCTACAAGCAACGGCTCATCGACTACATCAACCGGTTCATCGCCGAGCTGGCGAACCGGGGCGCGGAGATCGCCACCCTGCTGGGTCAGGTCGAGGGGGCCGGCGTCGAACGCCTGCTGCTGCTCGCGGCCCGTCGGGAGGCGACCGACGCCGTGCCCGACGTGCCCGAGGTATCCGGCTCCGGGGCATCCGATTCCGGACGGACCGGAGCCGGGCGAACCGACGCCGAGCGGATTCGGACCGCCTACGACGCCGCGGTCGCCGCGGCCCTGGACGGCTGGCGCAACCGCTGGCGCGGCCTGCACGACTGGTTCGTGTCGGCGGATTCACGCCGTCCCTCCCAGGCACGGTTGTTGCGGGGCGCGGCGATCACCGCGATCACCCAGCTCATCGACACCGTCGCCGCACTCAACGAGCGCCGTACCGGCCGTTCGGACCGGTCGGCGGACTTCCGCACGCTCGCTCGCTGGTTTGCCGAGGCCCCTGACGACGCGGCGGCCCACCGGCTGTGGCGGGCCGCCTTCGGCCTGGCCTCGGCCCGGCATCTCACCGTCAGCCAGGAGACCGTCGCCGCCTGGCAGGAGGACGAGCCGGCACCGAACACGCCGTGGCAGGATGCGCCGCCGATGCGGATCAGCCCGCAGCTACGCCGGACCGGTTCCTACGAGCGGCGCGGAACGCCGAACCGGGTCACGGACCGCGCGCGGCAGCGGCGGCTGCTCGCCGAGCAGGCCGCGCGGGAGGCGGAGCAGGCCGCGTCCGCTCGGGCCCGGCTCGCCACCGACGGGCCGGTGCTGCTGTCCCAGCTCGGCGTCCTGGACCGGCAGGCGTTCCGGCTGTTCCTCGGCCTGCTCGGGGACGCGCTCGCCGCCAGGCTGCCGGGCGATACCGAGGTGGAGACCACGTCCAGCGACGGCACGGTCCTGATCCGGCTCACCCTCGTCCCCGGCGGGGGGGTGGCGCGGATCGAGACCGAGGATGGCGTCCTGGACGGCCCGGAACACACCGTCGAGATCGTCGACCTGGCCGGTGCGGCATCGCGTCCGGCGGCCTGGAACGACCTGAATGGCCTGAATGGCCGAAGCCGGCAAAACGATCCGAATGGCCGGATAGACGACCTCGATCCAGTCGTACTCGCCGGTGGGCCAGACCGGCTCGAGCTGCTGGAGACCGGACGGGTGTCCGGATGACGGCGGACTCGGTCGCCGAGGAGAACCGGGCCGCGCGGCGCAGGGCCCTGCGCGCGCTGCTGGCCGGGCCGCTACGCACCGCCGGCGCGGACGACGAGGTCCTGCGGCTGGTCCGCCGGCACGCGTCCGAGCTGCGCGAGTGGCTCGCCGCCGAAACCGGCTGGCGGCTGGTCGTCGACGCCGAATCGGCGCGGCTGTTCAAGACGGCGGCGACCATCCAGGACGACACGCACCCGGCGCGGGAGGGGAAGGGCCGAGCGCCGTTCGGGCGGCGCCGCTACGTCCTGCTGTGTCTCGCGCTGTCAGTGCTGGAGGGGGCGGACACCCAGATCACCCTCGGCCGGTTGGCCGAAGGGGTGCTGGTCGCGGCGAGCGACCCGGAACTGGCCCGCACCGGGGTCACCTTCACCCTCAGCCGCCGGGACGAACGTTCCGACCTCGTGGCGGTGGTCCGGCTGCTGCTCGCGCTCGGCGTGCTGGATCGGGTCGCCGGCGAGGAGGACGCCTATCTGCGCGACAGCGGCGACGCGTTGTACGACGTACGCCGCAGGGTGCTCGCGTCGCTGCTGACCGGTACCCGCGGCCCGTCGACCATCGACGCCGACGACATCGGGGCGCGGCTCGCCGAGCTGACCCACGAGCCCGTCCCCGACACCGACGACCTGCGCAACCGGTCGCTTCGCCACCGGTTGACCCGCCGGCTGCTCGATGATCCCGTCGTCTATTACGACGAGCTCGCCGAGGACGAGCGCGCCTACCTGATCAGCCAGCGGCGGGCGATCACCAGACGGATCGAGGACGCCACCGGTCTGATCGCCGAGATGCGCGCGGAGGGAATCGCGATGGTCGACCCCGACGACGAGCTCACCGACGTACGGATGCCGGAACAGCGCACCGACGGCCACGTGACCCTGCTAGTCGCCGAGTATCTCGCCACCCGGCCGGATCCCGCGGAGCCGGTGCCGGTCGGCCAGCTGCGTGGATACGTTCGGAAGATGGCAGCCGAGCATTCCACCTACTGGCGGCGGGGCGTCACCGAACCGGGTGCCGACGCCGAGCTGCTCGCCATGGCGCTGGACAAGCTGCGCGCGCTGCGGCTGGTCACGGACCTGCCGGGCCGGGCCGGCGAGCCGCCGGCGGTGCTCGCCCGGCCCGCGATCGCGCGCTACGCCGTCGAGGCGCCGACGATCCACGACGGCCGGGCGGGCGGCGCCGGCCCGGCCAGAAGCGGTCCGGCCAGAAGGAAGAAGACGAGCCGCCGATGAGCACCTCGACCCGCATGCCCGCAACACCGGCATCGCCCACGGCACCGGCACCGGCCTCGATTCCCGTACCGGCCCGGGAGGACCGCTGGCAGCCGCTGCGCGCCGGCCTGGTCGACCTCTTCTACTACGACGTGGAAGAGTTCCACTTCCACGACGGGCGGCTGCTGCTGCGGGGCAACAACGGTACCGGCAAGTCGAAGGTCCTGGCGCTGACGCTGCCGTTCCTGCTGGACAGCGAGCTGGCCGCGCACCGGGTCGAACCGGACGGTGACCGCAACAAGCGGATGGAATGGAACCTGCTGCTGGGCGGCCGGCATCCGCATCCCGAGCGGCTCGGCTACACCTGGCTGGAGTTCGGCCGGCTGGGCGGTGACGGCATCCCCGAGTACCGCACGATCGGGGCCGGCCTGAAGGCGGTCAGCGGGCGCGGCATCGTCCGGCACTGGTTCTTCGTGACCCGCCAGCGGATCGGTCCGCAGCTGTCCCTGGTCAGCCCGACCCGGGTGCCGCTGACCAGGGACAAACTGAAAGAAGCCGTCGACGGCCACGGCGCGGTGTACGACACCGCGTCGGACTACCGCCGTGCCGTGGACGAAGCGCTGTTCGGTCTCGGCGGGCACCGGTACGAGGCCCTGGTCAACCTCCTGATCCAGCTACGCCAGCCGCAACTGTCCAAGAAGCCCGACGAGAAGCTGCTCTCCCGGGCGCTCACCGAGGCGTTGCCGCCGCTGGACCCCGCGCTCGTGGTCATCGTGGCCGAGGCGTTCCGGGGTCTGGACGAGGAACGGGAGACGCTGCGCGCCCTCGCCGAGGCGGAAACGGCGGCGC
>NZ_CDWWXB010000030.1:7105-7785 GCF_977971855.1 Frankia sp. CoWAU3
GCGCCGCCGCGGCAGGCGCACAGCCGCTACGAGCAGCACGGGCGGGATCTCGCCGAGGCCGACGCCGCGCATCAGGCGGCGGTCGAGGCCCTGACGGCCGCGCAGCAGGCGCTCACCGAGGTGGAGGAGGCGAAGGCCACACTGACCGCCCGGCGGGACGCGCTGCGGGACAGCCCGGAGATGCGCGACGCGGCGGCGCTGCGGGGCGCCGAGGAGGATGCCGGGCGACTCGCCCGGTTCGCCGCCCAGCGGGAGCGGGACAGCCGGGCCGCGGCCGAGGCTGCCGGCGACCGGAAGCGCCGGCTCACGGGTGCGGAACGCACGGTCCAGGCCGACGCGGCGGGCTTCGACGCCGCGGTCCGGGCCGCCGGGCTGGCGGCCGAGGCCGCCCTGGTCACCGGCCGGCACGCCGCAGTGCTCACCGAGCTGGACGGCGGGGAACCGCCGTACCGCGACGCCCGGCGATCCGCCGAGGCCCTGGTCGGGCAGCAGGGCGCCGCCGTGAACCGCCTCGACGGGTTGCTGCGCGCGGCGGCCGACGCCGACGTGGCGCTGCGCGCGGCCCGGGACGACCTGGACCGGATCACTGCCGAGCAGCAGGCCGCCGCCGAGCGGATCGCGGCGGCCGAGGACCTGACCGCCCAGCGCGGGGCGGGCCTCGTCGCGGCCTGCACGGCCTA
>NZ_CDWWXB010000030.1:8145-13570 GCF_977971855.1 Frankia sp. CoWAU3
GGCGGCGCGGCTGGCCACCGCCGACCTCGGGCGCCGGCAGGCCGTCCTCGACGGCGAGCAGACGGCCGCCCGGCGGGAACTCGAACGGCTCGCCGAGGAGATCGAGCGGCTGGCGGCCGGTGGCCACGACTCGCCGCCGGCCCCGCACACCCGCGACGAGCACGGGCGGGACGGCCGGGACGGCGCCCCGCTGTGGAAGGTCGTCGACTTCGTCGACGGCGTGCCCGACGAGCACCGAGCCGGAATCGAGGCGGCGCTGGAGGCCGCCGGGATCCTCGACGCCTGGGTCGGCCCGGACGGGCGGCTGCACAACCCCGTCAGCGACGACGTTCTGGTCACGCCCGGGCGGCCTGCGCCGGGGGGTGGGCTGGCCGCGGTGCTCACGCCGGCGATCGACCGCGACGACGCACACGCGGCCCGGCTGAGCGACACCGCGGTCGCCGCCGTCCTCGCGACGATCGGCCTGCGCGGCGGGCCCGGCCCGGCCGGCGGCTCCCTGGTCCACGGGCCGGCGGCCACCGAGACCTCGGACACCGAGACCTGGGTCACCGTGGACGGCCGGTTCGGTAACGGGGTCCTGACCGGCGGTTGGCGCAAGGAAACCGCCGGCTACATCGGTGAGGGTGCCCGCGAGGCGGCCAGGCGGGTCCGGCTCGACCACCTGCGCGCCGATGCGACCCGGATCGAGCTACGGTTCGAAGAGCTGGCCGCGGCCGCCGCGGAGCTGGCCGACCGGCAGCTCTCGCTGGCCGCCGAGCACGGGGCCCGGCCCTCCGACGGCGACCTGCGCGAGGCGCACGCGCAGCTGGCCACGGAGCACAAGGCCAAGCGGCGGATCGACGCCCAGCACCAGGAGGCGGCCGCTGTCGCGGCCCGCCGACAGCAGGCCGCGGGTGAGGCGCGGGCGGCGGCCGAGGAGTTCGCCGGCGACGTGCGCCTGCCCGCGGAGCCGGCCGCGCTGGCCGACGTCCGGGACGCCCTGGGTGACTACCGGGCGGAGCTGGCCGCGCTGTGGCCGGCGGCGGAATCGCTGGACCGGTCCCGCCGCGCGGCGACCGAGGCGGAACACGAACTCACCCTCGCGCTGGAACGCCAGGAACAGACGGCCGAGGCGGTCGCCGAGGCGCAGACGCAGGCCGACGCGGCCGCCGAACGTCACCGGGTCCTGGTCGAGACGGCCGGCGCCGCCGTCGACGAACTGTTCCGCAAACTGGCCGCCGTCGACACCGAACTCGACCGGTGCGGGCAGCAGGAGAAGCAGTCGCGGGCCGCCGAACGGGATGCGCTCGACGCCCGGGGCCGGGCTCACGGCCGGCGTGAGACGTTGCGGGAGGCGATCACCACCGCCGCGGCCGAACGCGAGGCGGCTGTCGCGAGGCTCCGGGCGTTCGCGGCCACCGGCCTGCTCGCGGTCGCCGTCCCGGACCTGGAGATCCCGGACCCGGCTGCCGGCTGGGCACCGTACCCCGCGATCACGCTCGCCCGGGCGGTCAACGCTGCCCTCGACGACGTCGACGACACCGACCGCCGGTGGGAGCTGGCGCAGCAGCGGGTGTCGGCCGAGCACAAGGTTCTCACCGACGCGCTGTCCCGGCACGGCCACTCGGTCGGGATGGTCGTCTCCGACGGCGTGATCGTGGTCGACGTCCTGTTCCAGGGCCGCAAGCAGGACATCCCGGCCCTGGTCGCCGCGTTGGAGACGGAGACCGGGCAGCGGGCGATGCTGCTGTCCGCGAAGGAACGCGAGATCCTGGAGAACCACCTCGTGAACGAGGTGGCCGGCGCCTTGCAGGAACTGATCAGCGACGCCGAGAGCCAGGTTCGCCGGATCAACACGGACCTCGCGCAGCGGCCCACGTCGACCGGCATGCGGCTGCGGTTGCAGTGGCGGGTCGCGCGCAGCGCCCCCGAGGGGCTCGGCGCGGTGCGCGACCGGTTGCTGCGGCAGACGGCCGACGCCTGGAGCCCCGCCGAGCGGACCGCCGTCGGCGCGTTCCTCCAGGAGGAGATCAACCGGGAGCACAGCGCGGACACCACCGGCGGATGGGCCGAGCAGTTGACCCGTGCCCTGGACTACCGCGACTGGCACGAGTTCGCTGTGCAGCGGTTCCAGGACGGTCAGTGGCGGCCGGCGAGCGGTCCGGCGTCCGGTGGTGAGCGGGTGCTCGCGGCGTCGGTGCCGCTGTTCGCGGCCGCCTCGTCGTTCTACGACTCCTCCGGCAACCGGCACGCACCCCGCCTGGTCGCCCTGGACGAGGCGTTCGCCGGGGTGGACGACGACTCGCGGGCCAAGTGCCTGGGCCTGCTCGCCGCGTTCGACCTCGATGTGGTGATGACCAGCGAGCGCGAGTGGGGCTGCTACCCGCAGGTCCCCGGCCTGGCGATCGCGCAGCTGTCCCGCCGGGACGGCATCGATGCCGTGCTCGTCACGCCGTGGCGGTGGGACGGGCACGAGCGCACCCGCGTCGACCGGCCGGTGCCCTACCAACCCGAGCAACCCGAGCGGCCCGACCGGCCCCAGCCGCTCCGTCCGGCGCAGGGTGACAACACCGAGCCCCTACCGTTCGAGTGAGCGCGGCGTCGACCGGGGCCGCCCGCGATGTGGAAGCCGCCCGCGATGTGGAACAGCTGCGTCGTCTGCTGGGCGGTGAGCACACGGCATGGCTGCTCGACCGGGTACGGCGCAGGATCGAGCTGGGCCGGCCGCTCACCGGGACAGTCACCCTCGGCCGGGCCAGCGCGGACCAGCGGCGGGGGGTCGAGCGGCTGCTGGGCCGCCGGGCCGGCACCGGCGCCTCGCTGTCCGTGTCGTTGGACGAGGTCGACGCGGTGCTGCGGTCCAGCGGCGCCGCGCCGGACGGACTCGCCGCCGCCGTCCGCCAGCTCACCGGGGATGTCACGGAGCGGGCGGAGCTGGCCGCGGCGCAGTCACGGGCCTGGGCGCAGGCGCACCAGCCCCTGGACGACCTTCTCGCCCGGCGCCCCGAGCTCACCCCCTGGCGGTCCTGGCTGGACAGCACCGGCCTGCTGCGCCGGCTGACTGGCACCCCGGACGCGGCGATGCCGCTGGCCGCCGACCTGGTCCGGGTGCTCGACGCGTTGCCCTCACCCGGCGTGGCGCTGGGCCGGCTGGCCGCCACCAGCACCGGCGACGCGCACGCGCTCGACGACGGCCGGCCGCTGGCGACGCTGGCCCTGGCGGCGGCCCGGGTACTGGGCGGATCCCACCCTGCGGGTGACGGCTCGGCCGCGGGCCGTCGCGCCGCGTGGGCCGCTGTCGGGGTACACCGTGACGAACTGTCGTCCACGGTGCTCTGCCTGGGTCTGCCGGGCGGGGCGGACAGCCCGACCGGCCGGATCCTGGCCATCTGTCGCGAGGTGGGGGAGCCCTGCGTGCTCACTCTGCGCCAGGTCGGCCCGGGCCAGGACCGCGGCGACCTCGGCGTGGGCCTCGGAGTGGTGTACCTGTGCACGAATCCGATCGTGCTGGCCAGCGCCGCCGACGAGCTGGCGGGCCGCACCCCGCCGCTGGTGTGCGTGAACGGCCAGCCGTCGGCCGCCGTCATCGGCCTGCTCGCGGCGCTCGCCGGCCAGGGCGCGCGGTTCGCCTACCACGGCGACTTCGACTGGGGCGGCATCCGCATCGCCAACGGCCTGCGGGAACGGATCGGCTGGCGGCCATGGCGTTTCGACGCCCGGTCCTATCAGGCCGCGCTGACCACGGTGACCGGCGGCGAGCTGGCTGGCCGGCCGGTCGACGCGGCCTGGGACCCCGACCTGCGCCCCGCGCTGGAACACCATGCGATCAGAGTGGACGAGGAACTCGTCCTCGCCGAGCTGATCGACGACCTCGGCGCCCCACAGGCCTGGTAACACTCGACAACACTCTGTAACACTCGGTAGATAAAGGCCAGGCGCTCAAGGGTGCGGCCGGTAGAGTCCCGGCGACACACGCGGGCAGCAGGTCGGCAACCTCGCTCGTCCGGGCGCCATGGCCGGTGAGAGCAGCGGTGACCGGCTGGTCTTCGTCAACGACGACCAGCGGCGCCCGGTGCGGCAGGCGCAGACTGGAGGCGATGACCAAGTCAGCGGTACCCAGGCCCCGTCTGTCCACCAGCCCCTTCAAGGCCCCGGTCACCCCGCCGTGCAAGCGGTTCGCCGTAGGAGACCGGGTCACCCACGACATGTACGGTCTCGGCCAGGTAACCGGGGTCGAAGCAGAAGTCGCCGTCCTCGTCGATTTCGGTTCCCAGCAGGAACGCATTCTGAGCCCGTTCAGCAAGACGTCCCGTCTCTGACGCCATGAGGCTTCGATTCGCGGAACCCGAAGACACCACGTAGGCGGCGGAAGGTCCCACGGAGAAGCCTGTCACCGCTCTGACGTCCTACCCCTCGTTCCACTCGGCAGCCCCACCCCGAAAGCGAGACATCTCATCGCCACCGCCTCGATCCCCCTCTTCTCCGCGTCGGAGCCGCCGCGGTCTCTGCCGCGGCAGGAGCCCCCGCCTCTGACGATCCGCCTCTTCCAGGCACCCGACTTCGGGCTGTCTGATGTCGAGATCATCGATGTCGTGGTCACGGACGTCGAGACCGCCGCCTTCCAGACGCCCGCCGTCGAGCGCCCGCCCGCGCTGGATCCCCGTCGTCATCGAGCGCGGCCCCGCCGATCGTAGGCTCCGGGCGCTGTCCGGGTAGGGCGCGCAGCCACGCGCACCAGGCGTCGACCCCCTGGCCGGTACGGGCGCTGACCTCCAGCATGGCCACGCCCGGGTTGACGTCGGCGAGGTTCTTCCGGAACGCCTCAAGGTCGAAGTCGAGGTGGGGAAGCAGGTCCGTCTTGTTGACGAGCACCAGGTCGGCCGAGCGGAACATGACCGGGTACTTGAGGGGCTTCTCCTCGCCCTCGGTGACGGCAAACACCATCGCGCGCAGGTCCTCCCCGACCTCGAACTCGGCGGGGCACACCAGGTTGCCGACGTTCTCGATAACGACGAGATCGAGGTCGCGCAGGGGCAACCGGCCCAGCGCCGAGGCGACCATGGGCGCGTCCAGGTGGCACTCCCCGCCGAACCCGTTACCGGTGTTGATCAGGGCGATCGCCGCGCCGAGCCCGTCGAGGCGGTCGGCGTCGATGCTGGTCTCGATGTCGCCCTCGATGATCCCGACCCGCAGCTGCGGGCCGAGACGGCGCAGCGTCTCGACCAGCAGGGTGGTCTTACCGGCGCCGGGAGCGGACATCAGGTTCACCACCGTGACGCCGACGGCGTCGAAGGCGGCCCGGTTCGCCAGCGCGACCCGCTCGTTCTCCCCGAGGATCCGCTCGAGGACCTCGACCCGTTCGGGCCCGGTGCCATAGCCGGAATGGTCCCCGACGGACACCCCGGCCGGTGGGTGCGGACCCGAGTACTCGTGCGGCGCCCCACCC
>NZ_CDWWXB010000030.1:13884-17940 GCF_977971855.1 Frankia sp. CoWAU3
GGGTGGGGATGGAAGCGACCCACGGCGTGTCACGCCTCCACGGTGTCGGGAGCTGCCGAGCCGAGAGCCGCCGGGTCGGGAGCCACTTCGAACGAGGTGACGAGGAACTCCTCGCCGGTGACGATGGTGACGCCGGCCGCGCCGCAGGTGCCGCAGCGCAGCGCCCGGTCCGCCAACTCGCCGCGGGTCCCGCACACCCGGCAGCACACACTGACCGGCACGCTCTCGACCTCCAGCACAGACCCGGCCAGCACGGACCCGGCCAGCACCTGCCCGCCGGGGGGATCGGCGCCGTTCTCCGGCGGCCCAGCGTTCTCCGGGGGCCCAGCGTTCATCAGCTCCCAGCAGTAGGCGAGGGTTTCCGGCACGATCTGGCGCAGCTGACCCACCCGGACGTGCACCCGGGTGACCGGCCGACCGGCCGCGTGCCGGGTGACGACGCCCGCGATCGATCGGCAGACGGACAGCTCGTGCATCGCCCGGTCCTCCCCCGGCACCCTCCGGCGACCCGCCTGATCCGGTGACCCGCCCGAGCCGGCATCGCACCGGCTCACCGCTTCGCCGGGCCGCGCCTCGGCGCTCGCCCCACGGGCGTCGATGAGGGCGGGCTGGGATGGCCGGTGCATGCCCCACTCTCGCCCGGTCGTGTGCGCTTCACCAAACCGCACTGCGCGTTGGTGACTGCGCGTTGGTGGCAGCCTCCGCGCACTGTCGATGGGCGTCCGGCGTTGGGGGACATAGCGTTTGCTCTGCCGGAAGTCTCCGTGAGGCGACGGGCCACCCGACGATCACCCGACCCAGCGGCTTCTGATCACCTCGCCGGAGGGCTCGGTCCGCTCGTGGAGGTGGGCGGTGCGGCGGACCGCGGTGCCGACCACGGCCCGTCCGACGAAGGGAGTACTGATGTCATCCGTGCTGTGGTTCCAGGGCGGGGCGTGCAGCGGCAACACGATGTCCTTCCTGAACGCCGACGAGCCCAACGTCGTCGACCTGATCACCGACTTCGGGCTGGAACTGCTCTGGCACCCGTCGTTGGGGCTGGAGAACGGCGCCCAGGCCCGGGAGCTGTTCACCGACTGCGCGCGGGGTGCGCGGCCGGTCGACATCTTCGTCTTCGAGGGTTCGGTGATCCGCGGCCCGGACGGAACCGGCAGCTTCGACGTTTTCGCCGAGCGGCCCATGCAGGACTGGGTGCGTGAGCTGGCCGCCCGGGCCCAGGTGGTGGTGGCGATCGGGGACTGCGCGTGCTGGGGCGGGATCCCCGCGACGGCGCCGAACCCGACGGACTCCACCGGGCTGCAGTTCCACAAGCGTGAACGCGGCGGTTTCCTCGGCCCGGACTTCCGGTCGCGCTCCGGGTTGCCCGTCGTCAACATTCCGGGCTGCCCGGCCCACCCGGACTGGATCACGCAGATCATCGTGGCGCTGGCCACCGGCCGGGCCGCCGACATCGCGCTCGACGAGCTGCACCGGCCACGGACGTTCTTCACGACATTCACCCAGACCGGCTGCACCAGGGCGGAGTACTTCGAATACAAGCAGTCGACCCTGGCTTTCGGGGACGGGACCCGCAAGGGCTGCCTGTTCTACGAGTTCGGCTGCCGCGGCCCGATGACCCACTCCCCGTGCAACCGGATCCTGTGGAACCGCCAGTCGTCGAAGACCCGCGCCGGCATGCCGTGCATCGGGTGCACGGAGCCGGAGTTCCCGTTCTTCGACCTCGCCCCCGGCACGATCTTCAGGACCCGGAAGGTCGGCGGGCTCATTCCACGGGAGGTGCCGGCGGGCAGCGGCCACCTCGGCTACCTGGCACACGCGGCAGCTGCCCGGATAGTCGCCCCGCAGTGGTCGAAGGAGGACATGTTCGTCGTCTAGCCGGCCGGTAGCCGGTAGCCGGTAGCCGATGACCGCGCGTGCTCCGACCGGAGACCGCGAGGAACGGACGAGGGGAAGAGAGGATTCCAATGGCCACCGTCGATCTCAACGTCAGCCCGTTGGGGCGCGTCGAGGGCGACCTCGACGTCCGGGTCACGATCGACGACGGGGTGGTCACCTCGGCGTGGACCGAGGCGGCGATGTTCCGGGGCTTTGAGATCATCCTGCGCGGCAAGGACCCGCAGGCGGGCCTGATCGTGACCCCGCGGATCTGCGGGATCTGCGGGGGCAGCCACCTGTACAAGTCGGCGTACGCGCTGGACGTCGCGTGGCGCACCGAGATGCCGCCCAACGCGACGCTGGTCCGCAACATCGCGCAGGCGTGCGAGACGTTGCAGAGCATCCCGCGCTGCTTCTACGCGCTGTTCGCCATCGACCTCACGAACCGGAAATACGCCTCCTCGCCGCTGTATGAGGAGGCGGTACGGCGGTTCGCGCCCTACACCGGCAGCAGCTACGGCCCGGCGGTGGTGCTGTCGGCCAAGCCGGTGGAGGTCTACGCCATCTTCGGCGGGCAGTGGCCGCACTCCAGCTTCATGGTGCCCGGCGGGGTGATGTGCGCGCCGACGCTGTCGGACGTGACCCGCTCCATCGCCATCCTGGAGCACTGGAAGGTCAACTGGCTGGAGAAGCAGTGGCTCGGCTGCTCGGTGGAGCGCTGGCTGGCCAACCGTACCTGGCAGGACGTGCTCGCCTGGGTGGACGAGAACCCCGCCCAGCACGACAGCGACTGCGGCTTCTTCCTCCGGTACTGCCTCGACATCGGCCTGGATAGCTACGGCCAGGGAGTCGGCAACTACCTGGCGACCGGGACGTACTTCGCCCCCGACCTCTACACCCGGCCGACCATCTCCGGCCGCAACGCGGCACTCATCGGCCGGTCCGGGGTGTACGCGGGCGGCGGGTACTTCGAGTTCGACCAGGCCCGGGTGCGGGAGGACGTCACCCACTCGTTCTACGAGGGAACCGAGGCGCGCCACCCGTTCGACGGCGAGACCCGGCCCATCGATCCGGCGCGCGGCCGGGAGCAGGGCAAGTACAGCTGGGCGAAGTCACCCCGGTACGAGGTGCCGAACCACGGATACCTGCCGTTGGAGGCCGGGCCACTCGCCCGCCGCGTCGCCGCCGCGGCTCCCGGCGCGGGTGCCCACCAGGACGACGACCCGTTGTTCGGGGACATCCTGGCGGCCATCGGCCCGTCGGTGATGGTCCGCCTGCTGGCCCGGATGCACGAGGCCGCCAGGTACTACCAGTGGACGCGGGCCTGGCTCGACCAGCTGGACCTGCGCGAGCCGTTTCACCTCAAGCCGGTGGAGTACACCCAAGGGCGCGGCTTCGGTTCCACGGAGGCGGCCCGCGGCTCGCTCTCGGACTGGATCGTCATCGAGGACAGCAAGATCGCGAACTACCAGGTGGTCACCCCGACCGCCTGGAACATCGGCCCCCGCGACGGCTCCGAGGCGCCCGGTCCCATCGAGCAGGCCCTCGTCGGCACGCCCATCGTGGATCCGGAGAACCCGATCGAGCTCGGCCACGTGGCCCGCAGCTTCGACTCGTGCCTGGTCTGCACGGTCCACGCCTACGACGGCAGGACCGGCCGGGAGCTCAGCAGGTTCGTCATCAACGACAACCTATGACCGGGACCGACCTATGACCGGGGATCGCGAGGCGGGTGCCGCCTCGCGGCCCCCGGTCGGGCCGCGGGTGCAGGTCGATCCGCCCGGTTTCGAACCACCAGGGTGCGAGGTGGCCGTGATCGGCTGCGGCAACCTGCTGCGCGGTGACGACGGGGTCGGGCCGATCCTGGTCCGCCGGCTCGCCGAGACGGGCGTCCCGGCCGGAGTGCGCCTGGTCGACGGGGGGACCGCCGGGATGGACACGGCGTTCGCGATGCGCGGCGCGCGCCGGGTCGTGGTCGTCGACGCCAGCCGCACCGGGGCCGAGCCCGGGACCGTGTTCGAGGTCCCGGGCGCACAGCTGGAGAACCTGCCCCTGGACACGCTGCACCCGCACGCCTTCCGCTGGGACCAGGCGCTGGCGTTCGGGCGCTGGCTGCTCGGCGACGGCTACCCGGACGACGTCGTCGTCTACCTCATCGAGGCGGGCGGCGTGGAGCCCGGC
>NZ_CDWWXB010000030.1:18204-27342 GCF_977971855.1 Frankia sp. CoWAU3
GCCGGGCGATGGAACAGGTCCGGGACATGATCATCTCTGGTCTCGCCCCCGGGACCGGCGGAACGCATGGATGACCGGACGCACAGGTCCAGATGACCAGACGCATGGGTGAGGACGCGCATGGGTGAGGACGGCGTCATCAGCACGGGCGTGACCTGCGCGCGCCCGCAGCCCGTCGGGGTCTTTCCGCTGCCGGCCGGCTTCCTGCTCGTGCCGGGCGGCGAGGCCACGGCCGACCTGCGCCGGACGCTGGCGGCCGGGAAGGTGCCGGTGGCCTGGCCTGCGGAGCTGGCCGCGCTGGAGCTCGCCTACCGCGGGGAGGTCGTCGCGGCCGTCGGGCAGCTGCGCGGCGACGACCCGGTCGACCGCTACAACCGCTTCGTGCTGCGACCAGCAGGCGCGGACCCCGAAGACCCGGTGGCACTGCGCCGGGCGCTCGGCGACGAGCTGGGGATCCTGGTGGACGTGGTCCGGTTCGCCCTGGGCGAGCTGGACGAACCTCCGCCGCCCGGCGGGGAGACCGGCGAGATCGCGGCGATGGTGTGGTCCGCACACGCCGCCCACGCCATGGCCGCCGGCCAGGCGGGCAAGGCGGCGGGGCTGCTGGAGCGGGCCATCGCCGCGGCGCGGGAGCCCTCCCCCGGTCTCGCCGCCCAGCTCAGGTCCACCGCGGCGGACCTGCGTCGCGGAGGCGAGGGACCGAGCCCGGCCGTCATCGCAGAGCTGACGGCGGCGCTCGCCGCGCTGGCCGCCACCGACCTCACGGTCGGCCGGGCCGAGCTGCACCTGAGCCTCGGTTCGGCCTACCAGGAGCTGGCCGGGGACGATCCGGCGGGCCTGAAGGTCGCGGTGGAGCACTACCTCTCGGCGCTGCGCCTGGTCCGCATCGACACCGCCCCGGAGCTGTTCGCGGCGGCACAGGTCAACCTCGCCACGGCGTATCTGACCATGCCGATGGCGCAGGCGTCCGACCAGCTGCGGGTCGGCGTGGCTGTGCAGGGCCTGCGGACCGCTCTGTCCGTCTACACCCGCGAGACTCATCCCGAGCGGTGGGCCAGCACCCAGCTCAACCTGGCCAACGCCTTGGTCTACGCGCCGTCCGCACACCGGGAGGACAACCTGCGGGAGGCGGTCGCGCGCTACCAGGAGGTCATCGCCGCCCGCGACCGCGACGCCGACCCCCTCGGCTACGCCCGGGCTCGGGCGAACCAGGGCAACGCCCTGGCCCACCTCGGCCTCTTCGACCCGGCGCAGGCGGTGCTGCACGAGGCACGGGCGATCTTCGAGGAGGTCGGGGACCCCGACGCCGTCCTGGCCGTGCGCGGGGTGCTCGACGAGATCGCCCGCCGGCTCACCGCGAAGTCGACGTGACGCCCGGCAGCGGAACACTCGGTGACGCCACTCCGAGCACTCCGGCCAGATGGGTGGGGCAGGGCGGCCAGGCGGGGCAGGGCGGCCAGGCGGGAAGCTGGGAACCGGCGGTGTGGATCGGCGCCCCGGCGCCCGGCGGGCTGGCTCTGCCGTCGGCGCGGCCGTCGGCGTCCCGGCTGTACGCGCCGCGCGGGGTGTGGCTCGGCGACGACCTGCTCGTGGTGGCGGACTCGGGTAACCACCGGGTGCTGATCTGGCATGGTCTGCCGGCCCTCGACGGCGCCCCCGCCGACGTCGTGCTCGGCCAGGCCGACGCGACGAGCGAAGGGCCGGCGGCCGCGGGGCGCGGACCCGAAGGCGGCCTGCACCTGCCGACCGGCGTGCTCGTCACGGACGGCCGGCTCGTGGTCGCCGATGCCTGGCACCACCGGGTGCTGGTCTGGAACGAGGTCCCGACGGTCACCGACACCGCCCCCGACCTCGTGCTCGGGCAGCCGGACGCCGACGCCGTCCGCGAGAACCGGGGCGGCCCGTGCGGACCAGACACCTTCTACTGGCCCTTCGGGGTGGCCGTGGTGGGTGGGCGCTTCTACGTCGCCGACACCGGTAACCGGCGGATCCTGGGCTGGTCGAATGGCCTGCCGTCCTCGCCCGGCCGGCTACCCGACCTGGTGCTGGGGCAGCCCGATCCCACCCGCCGGGACGAGAACCGTGGCGGCGCGGCCGGTCCGGCGAGCTTCCGGTGGCCGCACGACCTCGCCGGCACCGCCGACCGGCTGCTGGTCGCGGACGCCGGCAACCACCGGCTGCTCGGCTGGGCCCCCCATCCCGACGCCGACGGCGACGCCGATCTGGTGCTCGGCCAGCCCGATCTCGCATGCTCCGGGGAGTTCCCCTACGCGCCCGGCCGGGCCGACGTCCTGCGCTTCCCCTACGCCGTCGACAGCGACGGGCACCTGCTAGCCGTCGCGGACACCGCCAACAACCGCGTCCTGCTGTGGGACGAGCTGCCGCGGCGCAGTTCCACGCCCGCGACCGGTGTGCTCGGCCAGCCGTCGTTCGCCGAGACCGGGGAGAACCGGTGGACCCGCGTCGAGGCCGACACCTTCTGCTGGCCGTACGGCCTCTCGGTGCGCGGCGACCGGCTCGCGGTGGCGGACTCGGGCAACAACCGGGTCATGATCTGGCGGCGGGTATGACCGGAGAGCGGACCGGGCGGACCGGGCGCCGGGTCCGGCGCCGGGTCGTGGTTGAGGGCGTCGTCCAGGGCGTCGGTTTCCGGCCTTACGTCCACCGGCTCGCGGGCACCCTCGGGCTCGCGGGATTCGTCGGCAACGACTCGACCTCGGTGTTCGCCGAGGTCGAAGGCGACGAGGTGGCCGTGGCCGAGTTCCTGCGCCGGCTCGAACCGCAGGCGCCACCGCTCGCGCGCATCGAGCGCGTCACGATGACGAGCGTGACCCGGTCGACCGCCGGCGACGCCGGGTTCCGGATCGTGGCCGGCGCGACCGTTCCCGGCGATCGCACCCTGGTACCCGCGGACACCGCGGTGTGCGCCGACTGCCTGCGCGAGATGTTCGACCCGACCGACCGGCGCCACCGCCACCCGTTCATCACCTGCACCAACTGCGGCCCGCGGTACACGATCATCAGCGCGCTGCCGTATGACCGCGCGGCCACGACGATGGCCCGCTTCCCGATGTGCGCGCAGTGCGCGGCGGAGTACGCCGACCCGGCGGACCGCCGTTTCCACGCCGAACCCGTCGCCTGCCCGTCCTGCGGACCGCAGCTGTGGTTCAGCCCCGCGGACAGCACTGGACCGGAGGTCCACGGCACGGATGCCGCGCTGGCGGCGGCCCAGCGGGCACTGGCGGGCGGCGCGGTGGTCGCGGTCAAGGGCGTCGGCGGCTACCACCTGGCCTGCTCGGCCGAGAACGATCCGGGCGACACGGCCAGCGACACGGCCCTGGCGCGCCTGCGCGCCCGCAAGGACCGGCCCGACAAGCCGTTCGCGGTGATGGTGCGCGACCTGGCGACGGCCGCCCTGGTGGCCGACCTGTCGTCGGCGGAGGCGGCGCTGCTGGCATCGCCGGCCGCTCCGATCGTGCTCGTCCGCCGCTCGCCCGCGGCGGGGATGTCAGGGATATCGGGGATGTCGCGGCTGGTCGCCCCCGGCACCCCGCTGGTGGGGCTGCTGCTGCCGTACACACCCGTGCACCACCTGCTGTTCGCGCCAGTCCCGGGTGGCGGCCCGCCACCGCCGCGGATGCTGGTGATGACCAGTGGCAACCGTTCGGGCGAGCCCATCTGCTTCGCCGACGACGACGCGCGGGACCGGCTCGCCGGCCTCGCTGATGCGTTCCTCCGGCACGACCGACCGATCCTCCTGCCGTGTGACGACTCGGTGGTGCGCTGCGGCTACGGGGACGACGGAGACGACGGGCAGGTGCTGCCGGTGCGGCGCTCCCGCGGATACGTTCCGCTGCCGGTGGACCTCGGCCGCCCCGTCCGGTCGGTGCTCGCCGTGGGCGGCGAGGGCAAGAGCACGTTCTGCCTCACCACGGACCGTCGCGCGTTCGTGTCCCAGCATCTGGGTGACATGGGCAGCCTGGCGGCGCTCAGGGCCTTCGAGCGCTCCGCCGCGCACCTGACCGATCTGTACGGCGTTGCGCCGGAGACGCTCGCCGCCGACCTCCATCCGGGATACGTCACCCGGGCCTGGGCCGAACGCGCGGCGGCTACGGGGACCGAACAGGCGGCAGCCGGGGACCCGGCGGCGGGGGCGAACCAGACCTCCACCCACGGGTCACGGTCCGCCGGCCGATTGCCGCACCTGGTCCAGCACCACCATGCCCATGTGGCCGCCCTACTCGCCGAGCACGGCAGGCTCGGCGACACCATCCTCGGGGTCGCGTTCGACGGCACCGGCTACGGGCTCGACGGCACGATCTGGGGCGGCGAGGTGCTGCTGGTAGGCCCGGACGTCGCCCGCGCCGAGCGGGTCGCGCACCTGCGTCCGATCGGCCTGCCCGGGGGCGACGCCGCCGTCCGCAATCCGTACCGGGTCGCGCTCGCCCATCTGGCCGCCGCCGACCTGGACTGGACCGCGGACCTGGCGCCGGTGCGGGCCTGCTCCGTGGCGGAGTTGCGCACCCTGCGCACCGCGCTGGACCGGGGCGTGGCCTGCGTGCCCTGCACGAGCATGGGCCGCCTGTTCGACGCGGTGGCGTCGCTGCTCGGGGTGCGCCACCGGATCACCTACGAGGCGCAGGCCGCCGTCGAGCTGGAGGCGCTCGCCGCGGACGGGCTCGCCGCGGCGGAGCTCGGCGGCGCCGGACTCGGCGGCGCCGGTGCCTGCCGGCTCGCCTTCGGCCTGGCGAACGGCGTCCTCGACCCGGCGGGGGTGCTCGCGGGGATCGTCGCCGGTCTGCGGGCGGGAGTGGCGGTGCCGGTGCTGGCCGGCGCGTTCCATCTGGCGGTCGCGGACGCGGTGGCCGAGGTCGCGGGGCTCGCGCGGCGGCGGTACGGAGTCCGCCTGGTCGGTCTGACCGGCGGGGTGTTCGCCAACGTAGTGCTGACGCGGGCCTGCCGCGCCCGGCTCGCCACTGCCGGGTTCGACGTACTCGTCCATCGGGTGGTGCCGCCGGGCGACGGTGGGCTGGCGCTGGGCCAGGCTGCGGTCGCGGCGCTGAGCCGCCCGACGGAGCCGGCCTTCGGCGGGAAGGAAGCCTGACGGCATGTGTCTGGGGATACCGGGCCGGATCATCGAGATCTGGGACGACCGTGGTACGCGGATGGCGATCGTCGATTTCGGCGGCGTCACCAAGACGGTGTGCCTCGCCTACCTGCCCGACGCGACCGTCGGGCAGTACACGATCATCCATGCCGGCTTCGGGCTGATCAGGCTGGACGAGGCCGCGGCGCGGGAGACCCTCGCGATGTTCCGGGACCTGGGGCTGCTCGAGGAGGAGCTGGGATCGCGCGCGGCGGAACCGGGCATGACCGGGCCGGGCCGGTGAGGTACCTGGCGGAGTTCCGCGACCCGGCGTTGGCCCGCCGGCTGCTGGATGCGATCATCGCCACCGCGACCCGACGCTGGGCGATCATGGAGGTCTGCGGCGGCCAGACCCACTCGATCATCCGCAACGGAATCGATCAGCTCCTCGCGGACCAGGTCGAGTTCATCCACGGCCCCGGCTGCCCAGTGTGCGTCACGCCGCTGGAGACGATCGACCGGGCGCTGGCGATCGCCGCCCGCCCCGAAGTGATCTTCTGCTCGTTCGGGGACATGCTGCGGGTCCCCGGCAGCGGCATGGACCTGTTCATGGTCCGGGCGCGTGGCGGGGACGTCCGGGTGGTCTACTCGCCGCTCGACGCGGTCCGCCTCGCCGAGGAGAACCCGGACCGCCAGGTCGTGTTCTTCGGAGTGGGCTTCGAGACCACCGCCCCAGCCAACGCGATGGCCGTGGTGACGGCCCGGCGCCGTGGACTCGACAACTTCTCCGTACTTGTCAGCCACGTGCTGGTGCCGCCGGCGATGACCGCGGTCCTCTCCTCGCCGGCGAACCGGGTGGCGGCGTTCCTGGCAGCCGGCCATGTGTGCACGGTGATGGGCACCTTCCAGTACGAGCCATTGGTGGCGACCTACCGGATACCGATCGTCGTCACCGGTTTCGAGCCGCTCGACCTGCTCGACGGGGTGCGCCACGCCGTCGAGCAGCTCGAGGCGGGGCGGGCAGAACTCGCGAACGCCTACCCGCGGGCGGTGCGGCCGGCGGGCAACCCGGCGGCCCGGGAAATCCTCGCCGAGGTTTTCACGGTGTGTGACCGGGCCTGGCGGGGAATCGGGACAATCCCGGACTCGGGTTGGCGGCTGTCCGCGGCGTACCGGGACTTCGACGCCGAGGTCCGCTTCGACGTCGAGGGCCTCACGGTGGCCGAACCGGCCGAGTGCCGCAGCGGCGAGGTGTTGCAGGGCCTGGTCAAACCGCCGCAGTGCCCGGCGTTCGGAACCTCCTGCACGCCACGCACCCCGCTCGGCGCGACGATGGTCTCGGCGGAGGGGGCGTGCGCCGCCTACTTCCAGTTCCGGCGGCTGACTCCGGCGGGCGGCCGTGGCTGACCCCGTCGACCCGACCGGTTGGACCTGCCCACTTCCGCTGCGTGACCATCACCAGGTGGTACTGGGGCACGGCGGCGGCGGCGTGCTGTCGAGCGAGCTGATCGAGCACCTGTTCCTGCCCGCGTTCGGGACCACCGACACGGCGCGGGCACCGGCGGACTCGGCGGTCCTGGATGTCGCGGGCGCCCGGCTCGCGTTCTCCACCGACTCGTACGTGGTGCGCCCGCTGTTCTTCCCCGGTGGCTCCATCGGCGAGCTCGCGGTCCACGGCACCATCAACGACCTGGCCTGTGCCGGCGCAGTGCCGGTGGCGCTCTCGGCCGGGTTCATCCTCGAGGAGGGCCTGGAGCTCGCGGTCCTGGGCCGGGTGGCGCAGGCGATGGGCCGGGCCGCGGCCGCGGCGGGGGTGCGGCTGGCGACCGGGGACACCAAGGTCGTCGAGCGCGGGCTGGCCGACGGTCTGTACGTGAACACCAGCGGCATCGGGCTCGTCCCGGCCGAGGTGGACATCCGCCCCGAACGGGCGAGACCCGGCGACCGGGTCATCGTCTCCGGTCCCGTCGGCGAGCACGGTGTCGCCGTGCTGAGCGTGCGCGACGGGCTGGAGTTCGGCGGCGAGGTCCGCTCCGACACGACGGCGCTGCACGGGCTGGTCGCGGCGGTGCTGGCGGCCGCGCCGGGGGTCCACGCGCTGCGCGACCCAACCCGAGGTGGCCTCGCGACCGCGCTGTGCGAGATCGCCGCCGCGTCCGGGACGGGCATCGAGTTCGCCGAGCGCGCCGTGCCGGTGCCGCCCGCGGTCGAGGCGGCCTGCGGGTTCCTCGGCCTCGACCCGCTGCACGTGGCGAACGAGGGCAAGCTGGTTGCGTTCGTCGCCGACGCCGACGCCGACGCGGCGCTCGCGGCGATGCGGGCGCATCCGGCGGGGCGTGACGCGGCCGTCATCGGCACGGTCACCGCGGAGCATCCGGGCGTGGTTGTCGGGCGCACCGCGTTCGGGGGAACCCGCATCGTCGACCGGCCGCTCGGTGAGCAGCTCCCCCGCATCTGCTGAGTTCGGCGGCGTGGCCGCGCCCGCCTTTCCAACGATCGACGGGTCAGGGCACGTGGTGCGCCGGGAGGCCGAGGCCTCCCACCGCTAATGCTTACCGAGAATATCTCATATAGACCGGAAGGGTGATTCCCTTGACGGAACCTGATCAATTTAGGTTAGGCTAACCTAATATCAGGCTTCCCCCGAGGAGGACGTATGCCCCAGCGAACAGCCTTGCCCGTACTGGCCGTCTCCCTGCTGCTCGGTCTCACCGCCTGCTCCGACGATTCGACGACCGACGCCACGACGGCTTCCCCGGGACACCCGGTAAGCAGCTCGACCACCTTCTCCGTCGCGGTACCGGAGGGCGTGTTCAAGCAGTACACGACGCTCGCCAAGGAGATCCGGTCCGAAGGAGGCGAGGTCCGGAGCGGACCGTGGAAAATCGGCTACATCGTCGAGGCCGCGGAACCCTGGTACGAGGGCAAAGGCGGGCAGCAGATACTCCGCAAGCCCGCCGCCGGCGAGACGCACCACATTGAGATCATCCCCGTGGAGTCGGCCACGGGCCGGATCGTGCCGAACGTACCAATCACGCTCGCGGTCATCGACGGCAAGGGCACGGTTGCGGAGGAGAAGACACTCAACTTCTACTACGCCGAATTCTTCCACTACGCGAACAACTTCTCGATCCCGCAGGACGGCAGCTACACGTTGCGCGCAACAATCGGGGTACCGACCTTCTTCCGGCACGGCGAGGAAGGCCACACGCCGGCGTTGGCCAGCGGCACGACTGTCACCTTCACCAACGTCACGCTCAGGCACTAGTCATGCATGATCGTGGCAAGAAGGTACCCGAGCGGCTTGTTTCCCTGCCCGCGGACCCGCGGCCTGTCCCGGTCCTGGTCATCGCCCAGCCCTCCCCGCCTGCCAGCGGGGTTCTGCCACGATGGGCCGTTTTCCTCGCCACCGGAACAGCACTCGTCGTCGGGTGGGCTGCGGCCGTCTGGACCGCCGCCCACCTCACCGCCGACCCGACCCTGCACACCGCCGCCCTGTTCGTGCATCTCGCCGCGCTCGTGGGCGGGTTCGGCGCGGTCCGCGCCATCGACTTCTTCGCCCTGTCATGGCTGTTCGGTCGGCGCAGCTTCCCGGACGTCATCCGGGTGGCCAGCGGCCTGCACGTGATGATCTGGGCTGGTCTGGCGGGGCTCGTGCTCAGCGGCATCCTGCTGCATCCGGACCTGTCCAGGAGACTGACCCAGGTGAAGATCGGGCTGGTGCTCCTCATCGCCCTCAACGGCCTGCACATCTGGGCGATCCAGCACCGGCTGGAGCAGTCCGCCACCGTTCCGTCCCGGGCGCTCCTGGCCCGATCGATAATCAGTAACCTGCTCTCCCAGGCCGGATGGTGGGGTGCGATGGTCATCGGCTACCTCGCCAGTCAGGACTGAACCAGAGTCAGGACTAACAGTCAGGGCTGACCGGTCGTCGCAGCCGCCGACGCCATCTCCGTCGCCGTCGTGGGGCTGCTGCTCGCTGTTGCCGGCACCGCGCGGATGCTGCCCGTTCGTTCCGATCGGCAGTGGGGAAGGGCGACTCGCGGACCGCT
>NZ_CDWWXB010000030.1:27463-28045 GCF_977971855.1 Frankia sp. CoWAU3
AGCGGACAGGATCATCGGCCGTGTGGGAGCCGCCCTGGCCATTCGATGATGACCATGAGCGACGCGACGCGAGCGCCGCCGTGCGAGTGGGGATGGGATGGCGACGCTGCCGGTGGGGCACGCGGGACGCGGGGTCGTCGCTGATCTTCTTCTACCCAAGGTGGGTGCTATGCGTGAATATTGCAACTGTCAGTCGCTGCCGGCGATCGCGGCCCTGATCGGGGAACACAACCAGGTCACCGATCTCATCGCCGACACGCACAAGGCATATCGACAGGGTGACGTCGGGGCAATGGTGACACTCTGTGAGCAGATGTCGACGGTTCTCCAGCCGCAGACGGTAGTGGAGGAGCAGGGTCTGTTCCCCGCGATGGCACTCGAGTTCCCCGAACAGATCGCGATCCTGCAGAGCGAGCACCGCCGGATCGAGGCTGTGCTCGCCGGGGCGACCGACGGCACCGCCCGGGTCGATCCCGCTTGGCCGACACTGGTCATCGAGGCGATGAGCCTGCTGCGCAGGCACATCGCGAAGGAACAGGACGGCGTGTTCCACGCCGCCGTCTCGATTCTCAGCAACGTAAG
>NZ_CDWWXB010000031.1:0-9478 GCF_977971855.1 Frankia sp. CoWAU3
GAGCCTCCTCCGCCTCCGCGGAGTCCGAAAAGTCAAGGAAACCCTCGAACACATCGCCGGAGACCGCCGCCGGACACTCCAATTCATAGCCACTTAACGCAACGGGCCGTCACACCACGCGACCTTCGCGCAGCCCTGCTATATTTGGGCTGAACCGGCCCGTACTCTGGATCGGCTCGTCGAGCTGCGGCTGGTCGAACGGCTGATGCCCGTCACCGAACCAGCGCGCAGCCGTTGGCGCGTCTACCGGATCGCCGACAATTTCCTCGCTTTCTATCTCGGCGTGCTGTCTCGGTACCGCGCGGAGATCGAGCGTGGATTAGGGAAAGCACTGCTGCCAGTACTGATCGAGAGTCTGGACGGCCATCTCGGCAAACCGTGGGAGGAAGCGTTTCGCGAGCACCTACGCCGACTCGCGGTCGCCGGCGCGCTGGGCAGGGACATCGTCGCGGTCGGGCCTTGTTGGAGCGCGGGTGGGCAGAACGAGATCGATGCGGTCGTGCTCGCGGGCAGGGACCGACACCCGGTTCTGTTCGGCGAGGCGAAGTGGGCGCGCTCTGTTGACGGTCGACGGATCTCCAGCCGGCTCCTGGAAAAGGCTCACGCTATTACATCGGCCGTTCCAGCAGCCTCGGAGCGCCAGACAGACGACGGAGCTGCCGGCCCTGACAGTGGCGGGACCGAAGGCTCTGCCCGGGCACGCCTTGCGCTGTGCGCTCGCGAGGAGATCCGTAACGCGCCGCCAGGATGTCTCACCGTCACTGCCGCCGACATCTTCGATCAGCAATATCCACCCGAGCCGCGCCGGAGCTCTCTCATCGGGACTTGGCTGGAGTATGCCGCCTGGGCCGCTGCATGTGAGCGTCCAATGGTGCTCTCATGCCGCCTTACCTCTCGGCGAGGCGTTCCGAGTCTGACCGGCCGAGGCCGCCACGAACGGCAAGGTGGCGAAGGAGGCCACCCGCGCGGAGGCCCAGCCGGCGATCGCTCCACCGGCCAGCGCGCTGACCACGAGAACACCGCTCTCGATCATGGTGGCCCGGCCGATCCAGGTCTCGTAGAGCTTGCTCGAGCCTGTCTCCTCCAGGACGACGTCGTAGACGATGCTGTCCACGGTGCCGGAGCTCAGCGCGAAATAGATGCCGAGGATCATGGCCACGGCGATATAGGTCGCAACGTTCCTGCTCAGGCCGGCCGGTCGGCTCCCTACTTAGCCCAGGCCGGTGTGCGGGAGGCAGTGCTCGGCTTCGAACAACCCGGGGCGGCTGGCCAGGAGAAGGTCCCGGTTTTCGACGCGGGGCCCGGTGGCGGGCAGCGCCAGGTCAAGCCAGACCCGGTCGCGCAGCTCGATGCCGTCGATGACGACGCAGCCGGGGTAGCCCGTCGCCGCCGTGAAAGCGTCGCGTTCGACCGAGCGGAACCGGAACCCGCGCCGCTGGTAGAAGCGCAGGTTGTCGATGTCGGCGGCGGCCGTCGCGACGAGCAGCGCGGTCACCGGAGCACCCGCGAGAAGCTCGACCAGTGACTCGATGAGCGCCCGGCCTATCCCATGTCCCTGATGGGGCTTCAGCACTGCCATGTTCTTGATCTCGACCGTCTGTGGGTGTCCGGTGGGAACGAATTGAAGATGTCCCACGATTCGGTCGTCGAGGAGCGCGACCAGAACGTGGCCGAGGCGGAGGTAGGCGTCGAGTTGACTGGCCGAGTCTTCGGCCAGCTCGAACAGAGGGCGGAGCTCGCGTCGATCGCCCTGGTACTGCTGAATTCGTGGTGTCGTGGTCATGGCTCTTTTTAGCAGCGCCAACCTGCGCCGGCCATTTCCGCCACCGGTCTTCTCCATGGCTGACCGGACAGCCTCGGGCTGGCCCGCCAACATCGCCGCGCGTTGAGGATGGCGCGGGTGTGGAGGAGGTCGAAACCGGCGCGCTGCGTGTTCTGCTGGGACTTCGATCCCGGCTGAGTCGTCACGGTGGCGACGTCGCAGCCGGCCACCACGGCGTACCGCATGACCCCGGGGCCCGCCGTTCGGAAGCAGCGGTTACTCCTCGCCAAGAATCCGTAGACCATGATGATCCCTGAAGTACATGCAGTCCTTCGGGTTCAAGGTGGCGAGCGGCAGATTGTGGGTGAGGCAGCACGCCGCGATCCACATGTCGTTGACTGGACGGGGCTGTCCGGCCCGGGTGGCGGCTGCGGAGAGTACGCCCCAGGTGGCAGCGACGGCTTCATCTCCGGGTAGTACAGGGATTCCTGAAAGCCAGTCGGCGAGTTCCTGACGTCGACGACTACCCCAGTCTCGCGGATCGGTCCACTTGGTGAGCTCACCGAAGGTCACGAAGGTGATCAGCGGCCGGCGGCCGATCAGGCGGGTTGCCACGGGCCTGCTGAGCCTGCGCTTGTGACTCAGGGACACGATGTCGGTGTCAAGGACGACGGGCTGCACGGCGACGGCTCAGGCGACGTCGCGACGACGCTCGGCGTAGGTGAACGCGAGGAACTCGTCGAGCTCCTCGTCGGAATCGAAGGTGTCAGCGGCCAGGTCGTCGAGCGAGCGGATGGGTTGGGTACCTCTCGTGGCCAGGAGCTCCTCGACGGTGACCGTGGGGCGCAGCGGCGGGTACAACGGATGGCCGATCCCTGGAGTGCTCATGGACGAGACCTCCTCGCTGGCGTCTCCGGCGCACTGCAGCCAGGACCAGCATACGGCGCGACGCACAGCTCGCGACCCGTGCAGCTGTGGCATGGATACACAGGTACGCCCCTTCCACCCGGACGAGTTTATCCAGCCCGCGCCGATGGATGGCGGCCGGCTTGTGGACGTTCGTCTGCGAGGTGGGCGGCGGCCATCCCCAGCCAGGACCACACCGCGGGCTGGCGACCACCCCGCAGACGGCCGGGTAGCCCGGGTTGACGGAGAAATTCGGCCTGGATGTCGAGCTGCCCGCCGTGCTCACCGAGCACCGGGCCGGCGGGTGGGTACGGCCCCGTGGAGCGGACGTACGCCCGTCGCCGGCCGAAGGACTTCGCACGCCTGGTGGCGCACTGCGGGCATCGCCCGGTTCGTATTGTGCGAACTTGACGACTAGCAAAAGGTTGGACGAAATCCCAGGTCACACCAATAGTCACAGTGACCAGTGGGCAGAACCGGGCGCAACCCGAACCGCCACCCCACCATCCCCGGCCCCACGATCACCATCCCCGATCACATAAACAGGCCGTCTGCCAGCGGAAACGTGCGGCCACGGCGGGGAACGTCCATGCACGGGGCGCGGGTCACGACCCGGGATGACACCAGTGGTCGAAGCCGGCAGACCATGGCCCCGAGCGCCAGCCCGGACATCCGCCGTTGAGTGGTGCGCTCGGGTAGCGGGAACGACACGTCCACGATGACCGGTATTACATGGTGGGACGCTGCCCGCTGTTCAATCACTTCGCTGTTGACCGACATGCGGATAGGGAACGAGCAATGGTTGAGACCTGTGGATCGGCTGGGGAGGGCGTACCTTCCCGGTGATCGAGGTTGAGGTCTCAGTCAGACCGACGTTGGCGCGTCGGTCTGGAAGGCACGCCCGTGCTCACGGTAGTCCCCGAAGACGGCACGCCCGCCGATGGTCCGGTGAGCAGCCCGTCGCTGATCGACGAGATCGTGCGGGAAGGTGCCCGGCGGATGCTCGCCGCCGCCCTGGAAGCCGAGGTCGACGCCTACATCGCGGAACTCGCTGACCAGCGTGACGAACGCGGCCGCCGGCTGGTCGTCCGTGACGGTCACGCCCAGCCGCGGCAGGTGATGACCTCCGGCGCCGTGTTCGAGGGCGGCCAGCTCATCGAACGACCCACCACCCCACCCGTGACCCAAGCCGCCTAGCGATCACCATCCACAAGTCTTGGCAATTCCTCCAGGGAAACCGGACGGGCGCCCCCGCCTCGGATCAGTGTCGGGTCGCCGGCAGATCAACCGCGGAGACCTGAGGACGGGTCACTGCCCGGTCGTGACGGCACCGAGGCCGGCACGGTCGAAACGGGCGATCAGGCTGGGCTTCCGGAGATGTACTTGGCGCAGGAGCGTGAACCGTCGGGCAAACTCCACGGTGGTGCCGGAACGTGAGGCCAGCGCCTGCAGATCCCCAAGAAGGTCGACGGCCGCGTCGTAGTCGCTCTGCCTGCGGGTGTCGATCAGCGCGTCAACGCGCCCCCAGGCCGTGTCACCATCACGGGCCAGAGCGTCCAGCCGTTTCTCCCGAGCCAGCGCCCGCGCCTGGGCATCGCGGGCGTCCTGCTCGGCACGAGCAGCCTCGGCGTGCCGCCGGCGTTCCTGGCGGATGTCCGCGGCGGCGTCCAGCAGTTGGGCGACCGTGCGGCGGGGACGGCCATCCCGGAGGGGATCGGGCTCGCCACGAAAGCGCCGTAGCACTTCCATCTGGACCCGGGCCCCATGGCCCTGTGTGACCTGGAGCAGGAGTTTCTCCTTGTCACCGGAGGGAAGATCCTTGATCCACCTGGCCAGTGCGTGGGGATCTTCCCTGGCCTGGGCCGCAGGCGGACTCGCCTGGGCCGCGGCGGCAAGCAGATCGGCGTCGAGACGGAGGAAATCCACCAGAGCCCGCTGCGGTGCGGTCAGGGAACCCAGCCCGGCGGGCACCGGCGGCTCGAGATCGTCCTCCTCGTCGTCGAAGGCCTCCTCGTCGCGTTCCCACACCCCGTAAGCCGCCAGCCAGGCCAGATAAAGAGGCCGCAGATCACCGGCGGCGAGTTCGGCACGGACACCGACGATCGCCGACAACGAGTCCTCGGCGCCCTCCACCCAGTCCCCGCCCTCGTCCTCGCTACTCAGATCGAGGACGAGATGCTCTCCGGTGGTCCAGGCGGTCACATGCGGATCGGCGCAGTACTGCTCGGCGACCTTGAGATCGAGAAGGGCACGGGGCAGGCGGAGCATCACCCGGTGGGTGCCCCAGTTGGCAAGATAGAGATGGGCGTCGTAGAACCGCTCCACCATCTTCCGGGGATCACCACGGAAGTCACCCCAGTGGTATTCGTTGGTGAAACTGGTGGCGGTGATCCTGGCCCGGGTGGACAGCGCACGGACCTCGTCCTGCTGCCGTGCGTCCAGAGGCCGGTCGACGGCCAGGAACTCGTAGTACTGGTACGTGGACATCTTCTACCTGATCTTGTCATTTCGCCGTCAGAGCGCCCAGCGCCGGTAGGCCTCGATCCATTCCGCCCCACCCGGAGGAGGGTCGGGCAGCAGCAGGTCCAGAATCCCTATCGCCTGGCGATACCTCCCCCGGGCGCAGACTGCGACGATACCGCTTCCAGGCAACAGATCGATCCCCATCACTGTCACTTCCACGCCCAGTACGGTGGCCCGGAAGGGAACGGCGAGGCTGTCCCCGATCACGGCATGAAACGCCGTGATCTGTTCGTCCTCACCATAGGCGTCGACGACGGCACTCTCGACCAGCGCGTCCAGCTCGACGTCACTCAGCTCCGCCATGGTCGGCAGCCTACCGACGCGATGGGCGGACAATCCTCACCGGCCCTCGTCCTACCTGCACTAGGGTATGACCGGGTCCGTGGTCCGCCCGCACCACGACAGCCTGCTCGCGGCCGCCCGCGCTCGTCGACGGCGCAGGGTGCTGCCCACCGCGATGGCCAGCGAGAACAACAACGCGTCTATCAGCGGCCGGGCCAGCACCAGGTTGATGACGAAGATCGAGCCGGTGAGCACGCCGGCGACCCGGGCCAGTAGCCCGGAGAACCGGCGCAGCCCCATCTGGAACTGGGTCTCCTCGTGCCGTTCGCCCAGCCCGAGCGCAATCCGGCCGAACTGGGTACGCGCGCCGGTGGCGACCACCA
The DNA here is from genome assembly GCF_977971855.1 of Frankia sp. CoWAU3. NCBI lineage: Bacteria > Bacillati > Actinomycetota > Actinomycetes > Frankiales > Frankiaceae > Frankia > Frankia sp. CoWAU3. Next base: position 5,857 of record NZ_CDWWXB010000031.1, read on the forward strand.
CGGCCGCCGCCGAGCCGGTCCGCACGAGTGTGCCCAGACGCATCCACGATCCCGGTCCCCATACTCCAACCGTTACGCTGCCAGCAGAGCAGACTTACGCTGAGCCGCGCCAGCTGTCGCTAGCTATGACGTGGCATCAGCTATGACGTGGCATCAGAGCAGCCTAGCCGCGGCACCGTCCGGGGCCCGGACCGCCGCCGGCCGCGGGCTTGTCGACCTCCTGGATTCCCACCACCTCCGGTGGGCCGTACCTGGCGCGCACCGCCGCCCTCATCCGCCGCCGATCTCTCGCGTGCGCCCACCGTGATCTCTGGACGCCAGATGGGTGATGCTCGTGAGGTCGATGGTGACGATCTTCGATTGGCCGGCCGGGCGCCTCAGCGGGGGCGAACGTGCCGGTCGAGGAAGGCGAGTGCCCGTGACCAGCCGTCGGCCGCGGCGACCGGGCGGTAGAGCGCCTCCCGGTCGTCGCTGTGGAAGGCGTGGCCGGCCCCGGCGTAGCTGACCAGCTCCGTCGGGGCGCCCGAGCGTGCGGCCGCGGCTCGTAGGGCGGCGATCTCGTCGGTGGAGATCAGGGCGTCTTCCTCGCCGTAGAGGCCGAGCCACGGCCCGCGCAACGACGGTGCCGCCTCCACCAGGGCGGGGATGCCGGGCCAGTACGGTGTGCTGATCCCGCCGCCGTAGAACGACACCGCCGCGGCGAGGGTGTGCCGGGTGGCGGTGTGCAGCGCGACCGTGCCACCCATGCAGAAGCCGATGATCGCGCTCCGCTCGGCGGGGAAGCCCGCGGCGAGGAGGTGCCCGAGCGCCGCGTCGATGTCGGCGTCGATGCCCGCGCCGGACAGGGTGCCCATCGTCGACGTGGCCGCGGCCCAGCCGTCGGCCGGGTCCACCTCGTCCAGCCCGTCGCGGTGATACAGGTGCGGGGCCACGGTGAGCCAGCCGGCGGCGGCGAGCCGGTCGCAGACGGAGACCAGGTACGGCGTGATGCCTCGGGCGTCCTGGACGACGACCAAGCCGCCGCGCGGCGGGTCCTTCGCGGCCGGGGCGAGGACCGTGAGCGGCAGCCCGCCGCGGCCGCGGACGGCCTGCGCCCGCAGCCGGGCCCTGTCTTCGCCGTCATGTCGTGTTCGATGGGACGCCGCGTCGTTCGTTCCGGTTGCCATGTCGCCATCCTTCCCGCCGGGGAGCCTTCCCGCCCGATCCGCCTGTCCCGCCCATGGTCCGTCGACCACCTGGTGTCCGGAACCGCCGCGGACCGGCGGATTCACCCGGACATGCCGGCCGCGACACGCCGCCGGACAAGCCCCGACAGCATGAAGGCGTCACGCTACTCCTTGTAGCAGCCTGGCGGGTGTCGCCGGACGGAGGGAGGACACGGTGAGGCAACCACTGCCGAGGGTGGCGGCGGCCTGGGAGGGCGCGGTGGACCCGGCGCACGTCGACCGGACCGTCGGAGTCCTCCTGTGGTGACCGGGGAACGGCATCGTGGCGGCGGCGAACATGATCCTCTTCCGGGGCGGCGCCCCGAGCCGGGACACTCGGCGCCGTCGCCCCCGCCGGCCTCGGGCGAGACCGGCCTGCCCGATCCGGCCGATCCGGCCGGACGGGCGTGGGCCCGGTTCGGCGGCGTCGACGGGCTCGGCACGCACGGTGTCCGGCTGATCGCCGTCATCACCGTCGGCATGGCCCTGCTGATGGGCGTCCTGGTCTGGCTGTACGGAACGTCCGTCACCAGCCTGCGTCCCCGGGACCTGCCGATCCTCACCGTGGGCCCGGCACCCGCGGCGACCGCGCTCGCCGACCAGATCAGCCGGGTGGAGCCGGGCGCCCTCACGGTGCGCACGGTGCCGACGGTGGCCGCCGCCGACCGTGCGCTGCGCGAGCGTGACGCCTACGCCGCGATCGTCATCGGCGGCAACGGCCTGACCCTGCGGGTCGCCTCCGCAGCGAGTCCGGCGGTCACCGAGGCGCTGACTCGGGGCATCCGGGTGTTCATGCCAGGTCTGGAGATCCCGGTGGTCGACGTGGTGGCCAACGCGCCACGGGACCAGGCCGGCGGCGGGCTGGCGGCCGGTTACCTCCCGTTGACGCTGGTGATCACCGCGGCCGGCGTGCTGCTGGCGCGGATGGTGGGGTCGCGGGTGATCCGGCTCGCCGGGCTCGCCGCGCTCGCGGTGCTCTCCGGCTTCGCCGGGGCCGTCGCGCTGCAGGGGGCGTTGGACGTCCTACCCGGGGAGTTCCTGACGACGATGGCGGTCGTGACGTTGCTGGCGCTGGCCGTCGCCGGGCCGGTCCTGGGACTCGGGGCGGTCGCGGGCGTGCCGGGTCTCGTCGCCGCGGTGCTGGTTCTGGTCGCCGGTGCCGCCCTGTCGGGGGCGGCCTCCGCCCCGGAGATGCTGCCACGGCCCTGGGGCGACATCGGCCAGTTTGCGCCGCCGGGGGCGGGTGCCACGCTGCTGCGCTCGACGGCCTACTTCGACGGTGCCGGGGGTGGCCGCCCGGTGCTGGTCCTCGCCGGCTGGTTCGTCGTCGGGCTGGGCCTAGCGGTTGTCGGTCGGCCTGTCCGTCCACAGGAGGGGCGAATCCGCATCAGGCTGACATCCGGCCCGAGCGTCCCGGCGCGCCGAGGCGGCATCCGAGCATAGGGTCACAGACGTGGACCGCCGCATCTTCGGACTGGAGAACGAGTACGGCGTCACCTGCGTGTTCCGGGGGCAGCGACGGCTGTCCCCGGACGAGGTGGCACGGTACCTGTTCCGTCGTGTCGTGTCATGGGGACGCAGCAGCAACGTGTTCCTCAAGAACGGCGCCCGTCTCTACCTGGATGTCGGTAGCCATCCGGAGTACGCCACCCCGGAATGCGACTCCGTGCCCGACCTGGTCACCCACGACAAGGCCGGGGAACGCATCCTCGAGGGCCTGCTCGTCGAGGCCGAACGACGGCTGCGCGAGGAGGGCATCGCCGGCGACATCCATCTGTTCAAGAACAACACCGACTCCGCCGGCAACAGCTACGGCTGTCACGAGAACTACCTCGTCGGTCGGCACGGCGAGTTCTCGAAGCTCGCGGACGTGCTGGTGCCGTTCCTGGTCAGCCGGCAGATCCTGTGCGGCGCGGGCAAGGTGCTGCAGACCCCGCGGGGCGCGGTGTACTGCATCTCCCAGCGCGCCGAGCACATCTGGGAGTCGGTGTCCTCGGCGACCACCCGGTCCCGGCCGATCATCAACACCCGTGACGAGCCGCACGCCGACGCCGAGCGGTTCCGGCGGCTGCACGTGATCGTCGGCGACTCGAACATGAGCGAGACGACCATGCTGCTCAAGCTCGGGGCGACCGACCTGGTGCTGCGCATGATCGAGGCCGGTGTGATGCTGCGGGACATGACCCTGGAGAACCCGATCCGGGCGATTCGCGAGGTCAGCCACGACATGACCTGCCAGCGCAGGATCAAGCTGGCCAACGGACGTGAGGTCAGCGCGCTGGACATCCAGCGGGAGTACCACTCCAAGGCGGTCGAGTTCGTGGAGCGCCGCGGCGGGGACGGGGACGAGGTCGCCAAGCGGGTGCTCGACCTGTGGGGCCGTACCCTGCTCGCGATCGAGACCGACGACCTCGAGC
>NZ_CDWWXB010000031.1:9991-20350 GCF_977971855.1 Frankia sp. CoWAU3
GCTCGACCTGAAATACCACGACATCCACCGCGACCGGGGCCTGTACTACCGGATGGAACGGGCTGGTCTGGTCGAGCGCGTCACCCGTGATCTCGACGTCTTCGAGGCCAAGTCACGCCCCCCGCAGACCACCCGCGCCCGGCTGCGCGGCGAGTTCATCAAGCGTGCCCAGGAGAAACGCCGGGACTTCACGGTCGACTGGGTCCACCTGAAGCTCAATGATCAGGCCCAGCGTACGGTCCTGTGCAAGGACCCGTTCCGTTCCGTTGATGATCGGGTCGACAAGCTCATCGCCAGTATGTGAGGACTCGAGCCCCTGTGATGTTCGTGCCGCGACGCGCCGGCGTCGTCCTGCCCTTCGCGTCAGCCCGTCCCGGCTCGCGTGGCAGCGGCCGTCGGCCGTCCGCCACCCGCCGGCACCTGCTCGCGGGTGCCGTGCTGCTCGCCCCGCTCCTGGTCGGCTGCGGCGCCTCCGACGCCCCCGACGGCACCAGGGCGGCGCCGGTGCCCTCCCGGACGGCCGCCGACGATACCTCCGGGCGGGTCCCCGCGGTCGCGGGTGCCACCGACCTGAGCCGCAAGCCGATCTCCGCGGCGGGCCGGGGGACGGCGCCGGCCACGCTGGTCACCACCGATCTCGTGACCGGTCACGGCGCGCTCGCCTCCGCCACCAGCACCGTCACGGTCCGGTACGTGGGCGTGCTCTGGCGCGACGGCAAGGAGTTCGACAGCAGCTGGGCGGGGGGCCAGCCGGCGACCTTCCCGCTGGACGGCACGATCGCCGGCTTCGGGCAGGGCATCGACGGGATGCGCGTCGGCGGCCGCCGCCAGATCATCATCCCGCCGGACCTCGGGTACGGCCCGGTGGGGGGACGTCCGCCGACGATCCTCGCCGACGACACCCTGGTGTTCGTGGTGGACCTGATCGCGGTCGACGGCGCCACGCCGGGTGTTGGGGCCGGCGCCGGCCAGCCGTAGCCCACGGGCCTTCACCCGGCCCGGCCGCGGGTGGCCCGGTGGGCCCGGTGGGACCGGTGGGACCGGTGCGCCAGCGGCGGGGATGGGGTGGTGCGTGCCCGGTGAACTCCGGCGGCTACCCTTTACGGGTGTGTCCCGGCGACGGGTGGAGCGGCTCCTCAACCTGACGATGTGCCTGATGGCGACATCGCGCTTCCTCACCGTGTCCCAGATCGGCGAGCTGGTGGAGGGCTACGAGCCCGGGCGCACCGAGGAGGAGCAGGACGCCTTCCGGCGGATGTTCGAGCGGGACAAGGCGTATCTGCGGGAGATCGGCATCCCCTTGGAGACCGGCGCTGACTCGGCGTTCAGCAACGAGACCGGCTACCGCATCCGCCGCGGCGACTACGCGCTGCCCGACATCGCCCTGGAACCGGACGAGGCCGCGGCCCTGGCCGTCGCCGGCTCGCTGTGGTCGAGCACGGCGCTCGCCGGGCCGGCCGCCAGCGCCCTGCGCAAGCTCGCCGCGGGCGGGGCCGCGGTGAGCGGTGGCGGGCTCGGCGCGCTCGACGGCTTCGAACCGCGGGTCGATGCGACCGAGCCGGCCTTCGAGCAGTGCCTCGCGGCGGTCCAGGCCGGTCGGACCATCCGCTTCCCGTACCGGAAGGTCGGTGAGATGGACTCCGCCGACCGGCACGTCGAGCCCTGGGGGGTGCTGTCGTGGCGGGGGCGGTGGTACCTTGCCGGGCACGACCTGCACCGTGGTGCGGCCCGGGTGTTCCGGCTGTCCCGGTTCACCGGCCCGGTGCGCATGGTCGGACCGGCCGGCGCGGTCCAGGTCCCGCCAGGGGTCGACCTGCGGGCGATGGTCTCGGCGCAGGCCCCCCCGGACCGCTTCCGGACCGCCACGCTGGCGGTCCGCCGGGGCAGCGCGCACGCGCTGCGGCGGTACGCCCGCCCGTCGCCGGATACGAATCCACCGCCGGGCATGGATCTGCTGGAGATGGACTTCGCCGACACCGAACAGCTCGCCCGGTGGATCGTCGGATCGGGTCCGGACGTCGTCGTCGTCGACCCACCCGAGCTGCGCGCGGCTGTGGTCGGTCGGCTCCGGGCGGCCCTCACGGGCACCGCCGCCACGCTCGCGGACACCGCCGCCCGCGACGTGGCGTCCCCACCTGCGGGGGTGCGCCGCGACGAACGTCCGGTGAGCGCCCGATGATCCGCCGTGCGGCGCCCGCCCCGGCTCATCGTCCACCGCCCGCCCCGGGCACGCGGTGAGTGCCGCCACCGACCGGCTGAGCCGGCTGCTCGCGCTCGTCCCCTGGTTGCGGGCGCATCCCGGGATCTCCCTGACCGAGGCGGCCGCGGCCTTCGGGGTCACCCCCCGCCAGCTGCGCGACGACCTCGACCTGCTGTTCGTCTGCGGCCTGCCCGGCGGCGCGCCCGGGGACCTCATCGACCTGAGCTACTCCGGCGATCAGATCACCATCGTCGATCCGCAGACCCTCGACCGGCCGCTGCGGCTGTCGGTCGACGAGGCGACCGCCCTGATCGTCGCAGCCCGCGCGCTCGCCGACGTGCCCGGCCTCGCCGGCCGCGAGGCCCTGGATCGGGCGCTGGAGAAGTTGGAGGAGGCGGTCGGCACCGCCGGCACCGCCGCCGTCGGCCAGGTACGCGTCACCCTCGACGTCCACGACGAGGTCCTCGCGGTGGTGCAGCGGGCGCTGCGGGACCGCCGGCGGGTGCATCTGCGTTACCTGGTGTGGTCCCGCGACGAGCTGACCGAGCGCGAGGTCGACCCGATGCGGGTGCTGGTCCAGGACGGCCGCTGGTACCTGGAGGGATGGTGCCACCGGGCGGAGGCGGTGCGGCTGTTCCGGCTGGACCGCATCGACGGGCCGGGCGGGGTGACGATCCTCGACGCCCCGGCGGTTCCGCCGCCGGGCACGGTGTCCCGCGACACCAGGGAGGGGATCTACCGGCCCGGCCCGGCTGACGTGCGGGTCGTGCTGGAGCTGGCGTCCCCGGCCCGGTGGGTGGCCGACTACTACCCGGTCACCGGGATGCGCGAGCTGCCCGGTGGACGGCTCGAGGTCACGCTGTACGCCGGGGAGACCTTCTGGCTGCACCGGCTGGTCCTCGGCCTCGGGGCCGACGTGCGGGTGGTCGAGCCGCCGGCGCTCGCCGAGGAGGTGCACGCCTTGGCCCGCCGGGCCCTGCTCGCCTACGGGCTCACGCCGACCGCCGAGTAGGGTGATCGGTATGTTCTGGGCGCTCCTCTACCTCGTCCTCATCGTCGGCGCGCTTGCCCTGCTGGCGCTCAGTGCGTGGCGGGTGTGGCAGAAGATGCGCGCGGTGCGGGCCGTCACGACGGAGCTGTCCGCGCGGGTCTCGGCCCTGGCCTCGGACACCGCGGCGCTCGCGGCGCGGCTCGACCACGCCGAGGTCAGTGCGCGGCTCGCCGAACGCACGTCCTGACCGGATCCTCGCCTGACCGGATCCGTGGTCCCCGTGTGGTCTGCCGGGAGCGACCGTCGCGTGACGTCGATCGTGCCATATGGCGTTGTGTCGCCACAATTTGGGACTTCCGGCTTGACGAGGTAGCGGTCGGTGATGATTTGGGTTTCCGGCGTCGTTGTGGACACGCTTTCCCCGCCGAGTGCTACGAGCTATCGTGCAGGCTGACTTCGTTGCGCATCCGTCATCTCCGGGATACCCGCACGCCGTCTATCCCCTCCTAGGCTGGCGGACGTAGCATCGATCGCACCGGTCGTCGGACCGGGCTCGGTACCGCGCTCATCGGAGGACGCCGACCATGCCAAACCTGGGCACCACCGAAATCATCATCATCGCTCTCGTCGTTCTGGTGCTATTCGGGTCGAAGAAGCTTCCCGACGCCGCGCGTTCCTTCGGTCGTTCGCTGCGCATCTTCAAGGCCGAGACGAAGGGCCTGCGCGAGGATGACCAGCCCGCGCTCGCGGCGCAGCCGGCCCCGTTGCCGATCGAGGCCCAGCCGCCGGTGGCCCAGCCGCAGGCCGTCGCGCCCGGTCAGGTCTCCGCCTCGTCCGTGAACGGCACCGCGTCGGCCGCCGACCGGGGCTGACCTCACGGCGGTTCCACGGCCTGTCGGGCGTCCGCCGGCGCCCCTTCCTCCTTCCTCTCGACCAGGAGCCGCCGACGTGCCAGGGTTGCCCACGCCGCGAAGGCTCGTCGCCTCGGTGAACCACCGCCGCACGCGCACTGTCGAGGACAGTCGCATGCCGCTCACCGAGCATCTGCGTGAGCTGCGCAACCGCGTCGCCATCGCGCTCCTCGCGTTCGCGATCGCCGGTGTCGTCTGTTTCATCTTCGAGCCGCGCATCTTCGACTGGCTCAAGGCGCCATACTGCGACCTGCCGGCGAGCAAGCGGTTCAGCCCGGACGGCCTGGCGGCGAACGACTGCACCCTGTACTTCTTCGGCATCCTCGACGCGTTCACCATCCGCCTGAAGATCTCCATGATCGCCGCGGTGGTGGTCTCCTCGCCGGTGTGGCTGTACCAACTCTGGTCCTTCATCACCCCTGGTCTGCACCGTCATGAGCGGCGCTGGTCACTGACCTTCGTCGGTGTCTCCCTCGTCCTGTTCGCCACCGGCGCGGTCTTCGCCTACCTGACGTTGTCGACCGGGCTGGGCCTGCTGCTCGGCTTCGGCGGCAACGGGCTGGTCAGCGTCCTGGACGGCAACCGGTACCTCAGCTACGTCCAGGCGATGCTGCTGATCTTCGGACTGTCGTTCGAGGTTCCGCTGCTCGTCACGATGCTGAATCTGGCCGGGATCGTCAGCACCGCCAAGCTGCGCTCCTGGCGGCGGCCCGAGATCTTCCTGGTGTTCGTGTTCGCCGCGGTCGTCACCCCCAGCCAGGACCCGTTCACCATGCTCGCGCTGGGCCTGCCCATGGTGCTCCTCTACGAGGTCGCGCTGATCATCGGGTGGCTGAACGACCGGCGGGTGGCCCGCCGCGGGGACACCTCCCCGTATGCCGACCTGGACGACGACGAGACCTCCCCGCTGGACTTCGACGACGCCCCGCCCCGCCCCGCGGCCTCCGCGGCGACGGCCACGTCGCCCGGCACGGTGAACCCGCCCGGCACGGTGAACCCTGCCGGCACCGGGTCGTCAACACCCGTCGGCGCGGGGACGGCCCCCGTCTCCCCAAGCACCGACGTCACCCACGGCGACATCACCTGACGCTCGTAGGTTCTTCCCGGCCGGTCGGGACCGGCATGAACCGGTCGGCTGCCGGCCGTCGCGTCCCGTAGGGTGGCTGATGTGTCCTCCACGCCCGAGATTCTTGTGGAGTTCGCCGCTGGCCTCCCCTTCGGACTCGACCCGTTCCAGTTCGAGGCGGTCGCGGCGCTGGCTGCCGGTGAAGGGGTGCTCGTCGCGGCCCCGACGGGAGCGGGTAAGACGGTCGTCGGCGAGTTCGCCGCCCATCTCGCCCTGCGCACCGGGACGCGTTGCTTCTACACGACGCCGATCAAGGCGCTGTCGAACCAGAAGTACGCCGATCTCGTCTCCCGCTACGGCGCCGTCTCGGTCGGCCTGCTGACCGGGGACACCTCCCGCAACGGCGACGCCCCGATCGTGGTGATGACCACCGAGGTCCTACGCAACATGCTCTACGCCGGCCCGGTCGACAACGGCCGGCTGGACGACCTCGGCTACGTCGTCATGGACGAGGTGCACTACCTCGCTGACCGCCAGCGCGGCGCCGTGTGGGAGGAGGTCATCATCCATCTGCCGGCGCAGGTCCGGCTGGTCTCCCTGTCCGCAACGGTGAGCAACGCCGAGGAGTTCGCCGAGTGGCTGGTCACGGTGTGCGGCCATACCCGGGTCATCGTCAGCGATCATCGTCCCGTTCCGCTGTGGCAGCATGTGCTCGCTGACCGCACCCTGTACGACCTGTTCCTCGAGGACACTGCCGGTACGCCGCCGCCGGGCGGATCCGCGGCACTCCGTGCCACCCTGGACGATGATCTCGTCCGGTCGAGGTGGAACGCCGGGGTCGAAGCCGGATTCGAGGTAACCGGCACCCGGCGCGCCGCCGTCGGCGACCGGGAGCGCGGCGGCGACCGGGACCGCGGACGGGGGCGGGGCGGCAACCGCAACGGCGAACGGGGCCGGGCCACCCAGGGTGGTCGCGGTGGCGACCGTGGCCGCAATGGGGGTGCCGGCCAGGCGCCCGTGGCAGCCATCCCCGCGGCCCGTGGTGGTCCGACGGCGGTCGGTGGACGAGTGGTGAACCCGGACCTGCTGCGGCTGGCCCGCGAGGAGAGCCGGGCGCTGTCGGGGGGCTCTCCCGCAGTCGGCCGCGGTCGCCCGGCGCCCGGCGCGCGCCGGCGGACGTGGGTGCCGGGCCGGCCGGAGGTCGTCGAACGGCTCGACCGCGACGGCCTGCTCCCGGCGATCGTCTTCGTGTTCAGCCGGGCCGGCTGCGATGCGGCGGTCACCTCCTGCGTGCGTGCGGGTCTGCGGCTCGTCGGCCCCGCGGAGCAGCAGCGGATCCGGACCCTGGTCCGGGAACGCACCGCCGGGATCCCCGAGACCGACCTCGCCGTGCTCGACTACTGGGCGTGGCTGGAGGGGCTGGAACGCGGCATCGCATCCCACCACGCCGGCATGCTGCCAACCTTCAAGGAGATCGTGGAGGAGCTGTTCGTCCAGGGGCTGGTCCGGGTGGTCTTCGCCACGGAGACCCTGGCGCTCGGCATCAACATGCCCGCCCGCACCGTCGTGCTGGAGCGGCTGACGAAGTTCAACGGCGAGAGCCGCGTGGACATCACCCCGGGGGAGTACACCCAGCTGACGGGCCGCGCCGGGCGGCGCGGCATCGACGTGGAGGGCCACGCGGTCGTCCTGTGGCAGCCGGGGCTGGATCCGCTCGCGCTCGCGGGGCTGGCCTCCACGCGGACCTATCCGCTGCGCTCGTCGTTCCGGCCGTCGTACAACATGGCCGTCAACCTGGTCGGCAGGCTCGGGCGGGAGCGGGCACGCACCGTGCTGGAGTCGTCGTTCGCGCAGTTTCAGGCCGACCGGGCCGTGGTGGGCCTGGCCCGGGCGGTGCAGCGCAACACCGAGGCGATCGACGCGAAGCGTGAGGCGTTGAGCTGCGACAAGGGTGACATCGGCGAGTACGACCGGTTGCGCCGGGAGATTGCTGAGCGGGAGGCCGCGCTGTCGCGGGAGGGTTCGGCGCGCCGGCGGGCCGAATCCGCGGCGGCGCTCGCCCGGCTGCGGACCGGGGACATCGTGCGGGTGCCCGCCGGGCGGCGCAGCGGGCTCGCTGTCGTGCTCGACGCCGACGCCGCCGCCGCCGCGAATGCCGCCGACGGCCCGCGGCCGGTGATGCTCACCGCGGACAGGCAGGTTCGCAGGCTGTCCCTGACCGACTTCCCGGTCGCCGTCGAACCGCTCGGCCGGGTCCGGGTGCCGCGGTCGTTCAACCCGCGCTCGCCGCAGTCACGCCGGGATCTGGCCTCCTCCCTGCGCGCCGCCGACGTCAACCCCGATGCCCCTCCGGGCCGGCGGGCCAGGGTCCGTTCGGCCGCGGCGGACGACGCCGAGCTCGCCCGGCTGCGCCGGGCCCTGCGCGCCCATCCGGTGCACGACTGTCCGCGCCGCGAGGAGCACCTGCGCTCCGCCGAGCAGGTCAACCGGCTGGTCAAGGAGACCGCCGCGATCTCACGGAAGGTGGAGGGTCGGACGAACACGGTCGCGAAGACGTTCGACCGGGTCCGCGCCGCGCTCGAGGACCTCGGCTACCTGGACGGGGACCGCGTCACCGCCGCCGGGCGGGTGCTCGCGCGCATCTATTCGGAGCAGGACCTGCTCGTCGCCGAATGCCTGCGCGCCGGCATCTGGGACGATCTCACCCCGCCGGCGCTGGCCGCCGCCGTGTCCACGCTGGTGTTCGAGCCGCGCGGTGACGACGTCGGCGTCCCGGCGCTGCCGGGCGGCGCGGCGCTACGCGACTGCCTCGCCGAGATGGTCCGGCTGTCGGAGCGGCTCGCCGAGGCCGAGCAGGCCCACCGGCTCGCGTTCCTGCGCCCGCCCGAGCTCGGATTCGTCGCCGTCGCGCACGACTGGGCCGCGGGCCGCACGTTGGAACGGGTGCTGACCGACAGTTCCGTGGAACTGACCGCCGGCGATTTCGTCCGGTGGATGCGCCAGCTCATCGACATCCTTGACCAGATCGCGCAGGTCGCTCCGATGGTGCGGGCGGACCCGGGAACGCCGGACGGCGCGCGGGTGCGCCGGACCGCCCGGGCTGCGATGGACGCCGTCCGTCGCGGGGTCGTCGCGTACGCGATGAGCGTCTGAGTCGTGGTCCCTTCCCGCGCCGTGGTCCCTTCCCGCGCCGTGCGCGCGTTCGGTCTGGTCCTCGGTGCCGTGCTGGACGGGCTGCTCGCCGACCCGGCGCGGCTGCATCCGGTCGCCGGGTTCGGGCGGGCCGCGTCCTGGCTGGAGAACCGGCTCTACCGGGACGGCCGGGCGCCCGGAGCGCTGCACACCGCGGTGCTGCTAGCCGCGGTCGCCGTGCCCGCCGTCGCCGCTGAACGCGCCGCTGAACGCGCCGCTGAACGCGCCGTCGCGCTCACGGCGGCGGTCACGTGGACCGTCCTCGGTGGCGCCTCGCTGCGCCGTCAGGGCCGACGCCTCGGCGAGGAGCTGCGCGCCGACGATCTCGCCGCGGCCCGGGAACGGCTCCCGGCGCTGTGCGGACGCGATCCGGCGTCGCTGGACGCCGCCGGGATCGCCCGCGGCGCGATCGAGTCCATCGCCGAGAACACCTCCGACGCGCTGGTCGCCCCGCTGTGGTGGGGGGCGCTCGCCGGCCTGCCCGGCCTGGTCACCTACCGGGCGATCAACACCCTTGACGCGATGATCGGACACCACAGCCCCCGGTACGAACGCTTCGGCTGGGCGGCGGCGCGCCTCGACGATCTGGCGAACCTGTTCCCGGCGCGGATGTGCGCGCTGGTGACCTGCGCGTGCGCCCCGGTCGTCGGCGGTTCGGCGGTCGACGCGTACTGGGTCATGCGCCGGGACGGCCGGTCGCATCCCAGCCCCAACGCCGGGATGATGGAGGCCGCGTTCGCCGGGGCGCTGGGGCTGCGGCTCGGGGGAGAGCTGCGCTACCCCTACCGCGTCGAGCACCGGCCGGAGCTCGGGTTCGGCCGGCGGCCGCAGGGCGCGGACGTCGCAGCCGCGGCCCGGTTGTCCGCGGCGGTGAGCGTGGTCTGTGTCGCGCTGACGGCGGCGGCGGCTCCGGTGGCGCGGCTGGTCACCTCCGCCCTGACCGCGCGCCTCGGCCTCGGTACCGGCTCCGGACGCTCTGGCTCCGAGGGCTCTGGTGGGCCCGGGAGAAGAGAGCGCCGCCGGTGAGCGGGGGACTGCTGGTCGCCGGGACCGCGTCGGATGCCGGCAAGAGCGTGCTGACCGCGGGGATCTGCCGGTGGCTGGCGCGGGAGGGGGTGCGGGTCGCCCCGTTCAAGGCGCAGAACATGGCGTTGAACTCGGCGGTCACCGCCGATGGTGCGGAGATCGGCCGGGCCCAGGCGATGCAGGCGGCGGCGGCCGGTGTCGAACCGGAGGCGGCGATGAACCCGGTGCTGCTCAAACCGGGGGGCCAGCGGCACAGCCAGCTCGTTGTGCTGGGCCGCCCGGTCGCCGAGGTCGACGCGCTCGGCTACCGCCCGTACAAGGAACGGCTGGCCGCGATCGTCCTGGAGTGCCTGGACGACCTGCGCGGCCGGTTCGACGCGGTGATCTGCGAGGGGGCCGGTTCCCCGGCGGAGATCAACCTGCGTTCGACCGACATCGCCAACATGGGCCTGGCGCGCGCCGCGAACCTGCCGGTGATCGTGGTCGGCGACATCGACAAGGGCGGGGTCTTCGCCGCCCTGTTCGGCACGCTGGCCCTGCTCGATGCGGCCGACCAGGCGTTGGTTGCCGGCTGGGTGATCAATCGATTCCGTGGCGACGCCCGGCTGCTCGAACCCGGGCTGCGCCAGATCGAACGGCTCACCGGCCGGCCGGTGCACGGCGTCGTCCCCTGGAAGGCGGGGTTGTGGCTGGACGTCGAGGACTCCCTCGACCTCGCCGCCTTCCCCGACGCCGAGCCCTGTCCCGAGGCGCGGCCTGCCTCGCACGGCGGTCGGCGGGAGGTGCTGCGGGTCGCCGTCATCCGGCTGCCCCGGCTGTCGAACGTGACCGACATCGACGCGTTGCGCGTCGAGCCCGGGGTCGCGGTGCGCCTGGCCACCCGACCGGACGAGCTCGCCGACGCCGACCTCGTGATCCTGCCGGGCACCCGTTCCACCGTCGAGGACCTGCGCTGGCTGCGTCGCCGTGGTCT
>NZ_CDWWXB010000031.1:20712-24286 GCF_977971855.1 Frankia sp. CoWAU3
CCGACCGCTGACCGGCTACGAGATCCGGCACGGGCGGCTGAGCGTCGAGGAGCATCCGGACAGCGCGCCGTTCGCAGCGGACGGGGTGCGCGTCGGCGCGGTCGCCGGCACGAGCTGGCACGGGGTGCTGGAGAACGATGCGTTCCGCCGCGCCTATCTCGCCGACGTGGCCACGGCCGCGGGGCGTTCGTTCGTCCCGGCGTTCACGTGCTTCGCCGATGCTCGGCAGCGCCGCCTCGACGCCCTCGGTGACCTCGTCGCCGACCATCTCGACACAGGCGCCCTGCGCCGCCTGCTCGCCGAGGGCACACCCGTCGGCCTGCCGTTCGTCCCCCCGGGCACATCCTGATAATCAACGGTGTTGACATCGTCGCACCACGCAAAATTAATCATGAAAACCACCGCGAATAGCATCTGGGTGGCAGAGGCAGGGGTTGACCGTTACCCGGAACGCCGTGGAAAGCTGGTGCAGGTGGGCAATGGACGGCTCGAAATCGACGGGGTGTCGAAACGGTACGGCGACGTCGTCGCGTTGGAGTCGATGACGTTCGAGGTGCGGGCCGGCGAGCTGTTCGGGTTCGTCGGCAGCAACGGTGCCGGGAAGACGACGACGATGCGTATCGCCCTCGGGGTGCTCGCGGCGGATTCCGGGGTCGTGCGTTATGACGGCGTTCCGCTGACGTTACGCACCCGCCGCCGGATCGGCTACATGCCGGAGGAACGCGGTCTGTACCCGCGGATGCGGGTGGGTGAGCAGCTCGTCTACCTCGCGCAACTGCACGGAATGGGGCTGGCGGCAGCCCGTCGGGCAGTGGCGCGGTGGACCGAGCGGCTGGGGGTGTCCAGCCGCTTGGACGACGAGGTGCAGAAGCTCAGCCTCGGGAACCAGCAGCGGGTGCAACTGGCCGCCGCGCTCGTGCACGATCCGGTCGTCCTGATACTCGACGAGTCGTTCTCCGGATTGGACCCGGTGGCCGTCGACGTGATGAGCGAGGTGCTGCGGGAGCGTCGCGCCGCCGGGGTTCCGGTGATGTTCTCCAGCCATCAGCTCGATCTCGTCGAGCGGTTGTGCGACCGGGTCGGGATCGTGCGGGCGGGCCGGATGGTCGCCTGCGGTTCGGTTGACGAGTTGCGCGCGGGTGGTGATCTGCAGGTGGTGGTGGACGCGCCGGCGGCGCCGCCGGGCTGGGCCGACGGGATACCGGGGGTCGTCGTGCGTCACCGGGACGGGCCGCGGACGGTGCTGGGCCTCACCGCGGGTGCCGACGACCAGGCGGTACTGCCGCGGCGCTGGCCACGGGCCCGGTGCGGGAGTTCCGTCGTCGCCGGCCGTCGTTGACCGAGCTGTTCCGTAACGTCGTCGTGCAGGCCGGGCAGCAGCCGGGGAGTGGGGCGTTCCCGGAGAACGCGGCGTGAGCGTGCGGGGGCTGGATGGCGCGGCGCAGGGGTCGGGCCGGGTGATCCGGCTGATCGCCCGGCGGGAGATCGTGACGAGGACCAGGTCGCGGGCCTTCCGGATCACCACGGGGCTGTTCGTCCTCGGGATCGGCGCCATGGTGCTGCTGATGTCCCTGACCGGCGGCTCGTCGGCGAGCCGGATCGCGTTTACCGCGGTCGACTTCCGGCAGGCGGCGACGGTCGAGGCTGCGGCCCGGTCGCTGGGCGAGGACGTCGAGGTCCGTGCGGTGGCGGATCGGGCGGTCGGCGAGCGGGCCGTGCTCGACGGTGACGTCGACGCGTTCGTCCGCGTGGTTGCGATCCCTGGCGCGGCGGGGAACGCCGTCTACCGGGTGGTCGTCAAGAAGGAGCTCGGCGACCGGCTGACGTCGGTGTTGAGCCTCGCCGCCCGGCAGGTCGCGCTCGAGCGCCAGGTCGTGGGGCTCGGTGGTGATCCGGCCGTCGTGGGGCGAGCCGTGTCCGCGGCCACGGTCCAGGTCAGCGCCCTGCGGCCGGCCTCGGAACGGGACGGGGCCCGGTTGCTGCTCGGCCTGCTCTCCGGCGGGCTGATCTACCTGTCTCTGCTGATCTTCGGCCCGGCCGTGGCGCAGGGGGTGATCGAGGAGAAGAGCAGCCGGGTGGTGGAGCTGCTGCTGGCGACCGTGCGTCCGTGGCAGCTGATGGCCGGCAAGGTCATCGGGATCGGCGCCGTGGCTCTCGGTCAGTTGACGCTGATCGGGGTGGTCGGCGTGTCGTTGGGCCTGACGACCGGGCAGCTCGACATCCCGGCCGGGATCGCGATCGGGTCGGTCGCGCTGGCGCTGCTGTGGTATCTGCTCGGGTTCGCCGTGTACGCGCTGCTGTTCGCGGCCGCCGGGGCACTGGTGTCTCGGCAGGAAGACGCCGGCGGGGTCACGGCGCCGATGATCTTGCTGATCGTCGTCCCGTACGTGCTGGGCATCTCGGTGCTGCCGGGGTCGCCGGACAGCGGCCTCATCCTGGTGCTGGCGATGATTCCGCTGTTCGCGCCGGTCCTGATGCCGATGGTGATCGGGATCGGCAGCGTGGCGGGGTGGCAGGTGGTGGTCGCGATGGCGCTGACGCTCGCGCTGATCGGGGCACTGGTCTGGCTGACCGGGCGGGTGTACGGCAATGCGGTGAAGCGTGGCGGGACTCGGGTGCCGATCCGGGAGGCGCTAGGGACCTCGGCATGACTCGGCCCCTGGTCGATACCATCCGGGACGGGCGGGTCCATCGGACGTCGACCGGGGACACCGAGACCCGGGACACCCAGCGACCCCGGGACACCGAGAACAGGGAACGAGGAGCGGTTCGTGCGAGACATCGCCGTCTTCAGCGGCAGTGCCCATCTGAGTCTCGCCGAGGAGATCTGCACACACCTTGACGTGCCGCTGCATCGGGTGCGGGTGCAGCGTTTTGCCAACGACTGCCTGGAGGTCCAGCTTCCCGCGAACTGCCGGGAACGCGACGTGTTCCTCATCCAGCCGCTGGTCGCACCGGTGCAGGAGAACCTCGTCGAGCTGCTGCTGCTGCTGATGATGATGCTGGACGCGGCGCGCGGGGCGTCGGTGGCGCGCACGACGGTCGTGCTGCCGCACTATGCCTATGCCCGCTCGGACAAGAAGGACGCGCCGCGGATCTCGATCGGCGGGCGGCTGGTCGCGGACCTGCTCGTCACCGCGGGTGCGAACCGCGTCCTCGCGATGACCCTGCACTCGCCGCAGGTCCATGGTTTCTTCAGCGTGCCGGTGGATCATCTGCATGCGTTGCGGGAACTCGCCGCGCACTTCCGTCACTACGAGCTGTCGAACACGACGGTGGTCTCCCCGGACCTCGGCAACGCCAAAGAGGCGGCGGCGTTCGCCCGGATGCTCGGGGTGCGGGTGGCGGCGGGGGCCAAGCAGCGTTTCGCCGACGACCGGGTCAGCATCAGCACGGTCATCGGTGACGTGGCCGGCCGGGACGTCATCGTGCTCGACGACGAGATCGCCAAGGGCAGCACCGTGCTCGAGCTGCTTGAGCGGCTGCGTGAGCTGAACGTGCGGTCGGTGCGGGTGGCGTGTACGCACGGGCTGTTTGCGGCGGGTGCGCTTAAGCGCATCGGCGACCAGCCCGA
>NZ_CDWWXB010000031.1:24380-26387 GCF_977971855.1 Frankia sp. CoWAU3
GGTCGCCGAGATCGTGTGCACGAACACGGTGCCAATTCCGGCGGGGGACCGAGTGCCGAAGCTGAAGATTCTCACGGTTGCCCCGGCGCTCGCCGAGGCCATCCGCCGCATCCACAACGGCGAGTCCGTCAGCGCTCTCTTCGACGCCTGACCGTCGCGCCGACTTGGCCCGGGTCTCGGACACACGGGTCCGCCTAATCGCGCGGCGGCCACGTTATGGGGAGCAGGGCACGGTCCAGGGCCCGCAGACCGTCCTCAGGTCCCCCAAATTCGCCGGCCGAAGCACACGTACCCGGAGAAGTTCGCGCACTCGGCCCGGGAGGTCGGTGGCGCGACGGATTCCTGTCGCCGTCCGACGGGGCGGTAGCCGGTTCCGTTCAGCGTTGGCTGACGTCAGGACCGGCTGTACCGTTGAAGCATGGTGAAGATTGCCTCGCATGCCGAGGTGCTCGCCCGATTCGGGCACGCGCTGTCCGACCCGACGCGGGCCAGATTGCTGCTGGTACTGCGGGAGGGCGCGGCCTACCCCTCGGATCTTGCGGAGATCTTCGGGGTGGGGCGCACGAATCTGTCCAATCATCTGGCCTGTCTGCGTGGTTGCGGATTGGTCGTCGCCACGCCGGAGGGTCGCCGGCAGCGCTACGAGCTCGCCGATGACAAGCTCCGTCATGCCCTGGACGATCTCCTCGGCGTCGTCCTGGCCGTCGACACCGACCACATCCACCCGAACGTCACCGCCCCCGTCGCGGCTGTCGCGCCGGGGAGCCTCGGCGGGGCCCGTGGTGGGGTCTTTGGCGAGGCTGGTGGTGCGGATGACGTCGGCTCCGGGGGCGCCGCCGACCGTGCCGCCCTGGCCGGTGCGTGCGACGCATGACCAGCACCGGCACCTTCGGTGACCAGGGCGTCGGCCACAATGATCGTCGTGGCCGGGATCACGGTCACGGTCACGGTCACGGTGTTTCCGAGATGCCCGGGAGCGCCGGCCAACGGCGCCGGCTGCTGCTGGCGACCGCATTGAACATCGCCATCGTGATCGGGCAGGCGGCGGCGGGGCTCGCGGTCGGTTCGGTCGGTCTGCTCGCCGACGCCGGGCACAACCTGACCGACACTGCCGGCGTGGTGCTCGCGCTCGTCGCGGTGGCACTGTCCCGGCGGCCGCCGTCGGCGAGCCGCACCTTCGGCGGGGTGCGTTGGCCGGTGCTTGCCGCGCAGGCCAACGCCGCCGCCGTGCTGGTGGTGACGGCGCTGCTGGCGGTGGAGTCCCTGCGGCGCCTCGGTTCGACCGGTTTCGTGGATGGGGGAGTGGTGGTCGCCGTCGCGCTGGCCGCCGCCGTTGTCAACGGGGTCAGCGCGTGGGTGGTCCACGGCGGCGATGGTGATCTCAACACCCGGGCCGCGGTGCTGCACCTCGCCGGGGACGCTGCGGTATCCTTGGCGGTCGCCGCCGCCGGCGGGGCCATCTGGCTGGTCGGTGGCTGGTACTGGCTGGATCCGCTGGTCTCGCTGGTGATCGCGCTGCTCATCGCCGTCCAGGGGGCGCGGCTGCTGGCGAGTGCCTCGCGGGTGCTGCTGGAGGCAACCCCGGCGAGCCTGGACGTCGCGGCGGTGCGTGCCGACATCCTGCGCGACCCTCATGTCCTCGACGTGCATGACCTGCACGTCTGGAGCCTGTCTGACCGAGTCCTCGCCGCGTCGGTGCATCTGGAGCTCGGCCATCTCGACAGTGCCTACGGCGACGGGGGCCATCCCAGCCTGGCGCAGGCCCGATCGGTGTCCGATGCGATCAAGGCGATGCTCGCCGCGCGGCACGGCATCACTCACGTGACCATCGAGGCCGAGTGCGAGCCGTGCACCCCGCCGCATGACGACCCGTGCGGTGTCACCCGTGGGCTGGTCCGCCGCGACGGGGACCGGCAGACCGGGCGGCAGCGGCGGCACCGTCGGGAACAGCGGGGCCGTCGGGAACAGCGGGGCCGGTCTTCCCGCGATGCCGTGGTCTAGCGGGAG
>NZ_CDWWXB010000032.1:0-3290 GCF_977971855.1 Frankia sp. CoWAU3
CCGGCGCCCGGAAGGCGAGCCAGGGCGCGTCCTCTCTCGCCCGGACCGATTGGCGATGCCCCCGGCCGGGATCCTGTTCGTGCACGCCGACGATGACCCAGCAGGCGGGTGGATCGAACAGTGCGTGCGCGGCGGCGACGAGGATCCTCCGGTGCCCACGAGCAGGTGAACGGTGCCCGCCGAGGTGTCGAGCAGGTCACCGGCCCCGTCACCGGCCGCGGCGCCCGCTCCGTCAGCGGTCTTCCGGGCGGGCGTCGTCGCGCCGGGGACCGGGCGGGGAGTCCGGGTCGCGCTGTCCGGCACGACCCCGCGCAGCGGATGAGTGCGCTCGTAGTGGTGCTCGTGGCCGCAGAGCACCAGATCCACCTCGTAGGTGTCGAACAATGGCAGCCATTCCTCCCGGATACCGAGGTCGGCGCCGTTGTGCTCCGCCGCGGTCGACACCGCGGCGTGGTGCATGCCGACGACGATCCAGTCGATACCGGGATCGGCGCGGGCCTGTTTGAGGGTCTGTCTCAACCAGGAGGTCTGCCGGCCGGCGCTGTACCCATGGAGGTAGACTCGCCCGCTGTCCTGATAGCAGACGTCGGCGGCGCTGAGCATGACGAACCGCACGCCGCCGACGGTGAACGCGTACCAGAGCCCGGCGAGGTAGGCCTCCTCGTCGTGCTGGGGAAGGGCGAAGTAGGTCTGGTAGGCGGCGAGCCCCAGAGCTCCGTTGCCCCGCTCGGTCTCATGGTTGCCGTTGCAGGGCATCCACGGCCGGAACCGGGCGGAGGCGTTGATCATCGCGAACCAGTCGAACCAGGCGCGAACCGGATCCGTGCGCTGGTTGGCGTACGACAGGTCACCGTTCGCGAGGTTGAACAGCGGCGCGAGGCGTTCCACTCCGGTTATCACGTGGCGTGACGCGGCCGAGCCGTACGGGTCGTGCGGCTCGTCGGTGCCCTGGTCGCCGAAGCAGGTGAAGCTGAAGGCGGCCCGATGCCGCGGAGCCGTGCGGAACGACCCGTGGGCCAAGCCCCAGCGCCCATCGTGACCCACGTCATAGCGGTAGTCGGCAGCCGGCAGGAGTCCGGACAGGTGCGCATGGTGGGCGAAGACCACCTCGTTCGTCAGGGCGTCCGTGTAGGAACGGGTGAGCGCGGTCACCGAGCCGGTAGACCCGCCAGCCGCCGGACCGAACCGTACCTGGGGCCGAGGGACGGCCGTTCGGGTCAGCCACGAGACGACCATGGACGTGGCCGGATCGGAGCCGAAAGTCAGGTGAACGCCGAGCGCGACGTCGGGACTACCAGTCACCAGCGGAGCTCTCCCGTTCGCCGAACCAGCAGTCCGAATCGTCCTCGGGGCGATGAAGTTGTGCCTGTGCTCGTGCCTGCGCCGGCAACCGGACCCGATCTCGCCGGGTGCCCCGGCCGGCAAGATGGTTACCCGATGGCTGACATTTTCCCATATTCCGTTACCGGTCGCCGATCGAGCGGTGCGGCCGAGCGATGTGTGAGAGAACGAACGTGTTCCAGCTCTGGAGCGACCAGCCCGGCTACGCGGCCGAGACTGCGATGGCCGGAGCAGCCGCGGGGCTACTCCGGCCATCGCGCCCGGCCCTCGCCGGGTCACCGGACTGGCCGCCTCCCGGGAGGCGGCACGGAATTCCCGACCGCCTACTCGCTGGACTTGGCCAGATCGACCGGCGGGGCATCGGGCACCTGGTTCGGCTTCGCCTCGCCGCGGAAGACGAACTTCGCCTCGTCACCGTCGCCTTCGACATCCCCGACGACGATCTCGCCCGGCTTGAGGGTGCCGTAGAGGATCTTCTCGGACAGGACGTCCTCGATCTCCCGCTGGATCGTCCGGCGCAGTGGCCGGGCGCCCAGCACCGGGTCGTACCCCTTCTTCGCCAGAAGCGCCTTGGCGGCCGACGTCAACTCGAGGGCCATGTCCTTGTTCTTCAGCTGCGCGTCCACCCGGGCCAGCATGAGATCGACGATCTGGATGATCTCGTTCTCGGAGAGCTGGTGGAAGACGATGATGTCGTCGATCCGGTTGAGGAACTCGGGCCGGAAGTGCTGCTTGAGCTCGTCCTGGACCTTCGACTTCATCCGCTCGTAGTCGACGGCGCCCTGACCGGTGGCGAACCCGATGCCGGGACCCTTGGAGATGTCCCGGGTGCCCAGGTTCGACGTCATGATCAGGACGGTGTTCTTGAAGTCGACCAGCCGGCCCTGGGAGTCGGTCAGGCGACCATCCTCCAGGATCTGCAGCAGCGTGTTGAAGACGTCGGGGTGGGCCTTCTCGACCTCGTCGAACAGCACCACCGAGAACGGCTTGCGCCGGACCCGTTCGGTGAGCTGGCCGCCCTCCTCGTAGCCGACGTAGCCGGGCGGGGAGCCCACCAGCCGCGAGACGGTGTGCTTCTCCATGTACTCGGACATGTCGAGCTGGATGAGCGCGTCCTCGTCGCCGAAGAGGAACTCGGCGAGAGTCTTGGACAGCTCGGTCTTACCGACACCGGACGGGCCGGCGAAGATGAACGAGCCGCCGGGGCGCTTCGGGTCCTTCAGCCCGGCGCGGGTGCGTCGGATCGCCTGGGAGACGGCCTTGATGGCCTGCTGCTGGCCGATGACGCGCTTGTGCAGCTCGTCCTCCATGCGCAGCAGGCGCGCGGTCTCCTCCTCGGTGAGCTTGAAGACCGGGATGCCCGTCCAGATCGCGAGGACCTCGGCGATCTCCTCGTCGCCCACCTCGGCGACGACGTCCATGTCGCCGGCCTTCCACTCCTTCTCCCGCTTGGCCTTCTCGGCCAGCAGGGTCTTCTCCTTGTCGCGCAGCGACGCGGCCTTCTCGAAGTCCTGCGCGTCGATCGCGGACTCCTTGTCCCGGCGGACGGCGGCGATGCGCTCGTCGAACTCGCGCAGGTCCGGCGGAGCGGTCATCCGGCGGATGCGCATCCGGGACCCGGCCTCGTCGATCAGGTCGATCGCCTTGTCCGGCAGGAACCGGTCGGAGATGTACCGGTCGGCCAGGGAGGCCGCCGCCACCAGGGCGGCATCGGTGATCGAGACCCGGTGGTGCGCCTCGTACCGGTCCCGCAGCCCCTTCAGGATCTCGATGGTGTGCGCCACCGACGGCTCCGCGACCTGGATCGGCTGGAACCGCCGCTCAAGAGCGGCGTCCTTCTCCAGGTGCTTGCGGTACTCGTCGAGCGTGGTCGCGCCGATCGTCTGCAGCTCACCGCGGGCGAGCATGGGCTTGAGGATCGACGCCGCGTCGATGGCGCCCTCGGCCGC
>NZ_CDWWXB010000032.1:3645-14171 GCF_977971855.1 Frankia sp. CoWAU3
CCGGATCTCCTTGAGGACCTTCTTCAACCGTTCCTCGAAGTCACCGCGGTAGCGGGAACCGGCGACCAGAGCGCCGAGGTCGAGGGTATAGAGCTGCTTGTCCTTCAGGGTCTCGGGCACCTCGCCCTTGATGATCGCCTGCGCCAGCCCCTCGACCACGGCGGTCTTGCCGACGCCGGGCTCGCCGATGAGGACGGGGTTGTTCTTGGTGCGGCGCGACAGCACCTGCATGACGCGCTCGATCTCCTTCTCGCGCCCGATGACCGGGTCGAGCTTGGACTCGCGGGCGGCCGCGGTGAGGTTGCGGCCGAACTGGTCGAGCACCAGGGAGGTGGACGGGGTCCCCTCGGCGGGCGCGCCGGACGTGGCGGTCTCGCCCTTGCCCTGGTAACCGGACAGCAGCTGGATGACCTGCTGGCGGACCCGGTTGAGGTCCGCACCCAGCTTGACGAGCACCTGGGCGGCGACGCCCTCGCCCTCGCGGATCAGGCCCAACAGGATGTGCTCGGTGCCGATGTAGTTGTGACCGAGCTGCAGCGCCTCCCGAAGCGACAGCTCCAGGACCTTCTTCGCGCGCGGCGTGAACGGGATGTGCCCGCTCGGTGCCTGCTGCCCCTGGCCGATGATCTCTTCGACCTGTGACCGCACACCCTCAAGGGAGATGCCGAGGGACTCGAGGGCCTTGGCGGCGACGCCCTCACCCTCGTGGATCAGGCCGAGCAGGATGTGCTCGGTCCCGATGTAGTTGTGGTTGAGCATCCTGGCCTCTTCTTGGGCCAGGACGACGACCCGACGTGCCCGGTCGGTGAATCTCTCGAACATGTGCGCTCCTTCGAGCTGCGACCGACCACACGACAGCCGGTATCCGCATGCTAGCTCCGCCGAGGCATGTCCTCACGCATCGAACAGAAACCTACCCGCCGGCACCGCCCACATCGTCGTGGGCGGCGGACCGGCGCAGGTACCGGCCGTCCAGCGGAGACGTCTAATGCAACCGTGGCCGACCAGCCATGACTCCGTCACGTCGTTCCGCCAAGAGCAGAACGACGCCGCCCGCTTCGCGACGTCTCCGGTCGGACCCACGGTGCGGCGGGACGCGCCAGGCGGTGCGTCCCACCTCGGTGAGCCTCCTCACCGATGCTACCGACGGTAGTGGATGAGGAGGTGCATCTTGTTGTGATTCAACTCACATGTATATCGTTTTGCGTTGTCAACGTTACTCATTGTCGTCGCCCTGGGGGTTTCAGCGACAGATCTTGCTTGCATCTCGCGAGTAACTACTGTACGTGCGCATACTCGGGCTGCGCTTCGGGTGACTCTCAGACCGCAAGGCCTCCATTGCCCTGCGTGTCGATCCAGGCGCGCAGCCGTTCCTCGCGATCCTGGTCACCAGTAAAGGGACATGAGGTGCAGTAGCCGTCACCAAGCCGGTAGGCCAGGCAGCACGACCCACGGCGTATGCCGGTGTACCGCCGGCCGTGGTGGACGAACTCGTGCCAACGGGGCCGGGCCCGGATGGTGGGTGTGGCCCGGGAGAAGAAGGCGTCGGCCTCCACTCGGCCGAGGTGGGGATCGCCGGTCGCGCGCTCGGTCAGCAGGAAGGCGCGGGCGCACTGCGCGGTTACCGCCCCCCACAGCGCCGGAAGGCCGAGCCGGACCCGTCCCCGCAGCTCCTCGACGAACGGTTGGAGATGCGCGAGCACCTCCTCGACCAGGCGACCGCGCAACGCGGCGACGTCCCCGATCACGCCGATCCGGGCATTCATCCCGTCTCCGGCGGTGGCGCCCCCCGCGATCGGGTCATCCGCCAGGACGGTCATGGCCGGTCGGTGGAACGCGGTCTGGTCGAACCAGCCGCCGTCGAGGACGCGCAGGGACATCGTCGCCGGGGTCAGGGCCGGCACCCGGTGCAGGAGGACGAAACAGGCAATGGCCGGGGCTGCGACGTTCGCCGAGTACCAGTTCGCCAGGTAGCTCGCGGCGACCTCCGGGCTGGCGCCGTGCGTGTCGCCCACCCGGGCCAAGGCCTCGGCCACGCCTGCTGGCCCGGTCAGGAAGGCACAGTCGGCCCAGCCCGGGCCGTCCGGCATCCCGAACTGCACACCGCGTGGCTCCAGCACCTCGGCGAGGTCCCGCAGGCTTGCCTCGAACGGCGGTTCGGCGCACTGAACGGTACCCCCGGAGAATTCCGGCGCCGTCCCCTCGGGGGCCACCTCCCTGGAAGGCGCCGCCGGGGACGCCGCCGAGCCGGTGCGGCGTTCGTTCACCGACCGCTTCATTGCCGGGACCGGGAGGTGTGTCGCGGCTGGGCCGGGCGTAGCTGTGCCAGGGTGCGGGATCTCCCGCGGAGTGGCGTGAGCATGAGCATGACTTTAAGTAAGCCTAACTTCATGTCTGACGTCAACTGGAGTCGCCATCAGTGCTATGCCCACGAGTCATCGGGTCGGCATCATGAGTTGGTCGACATCGCGTGGTTGCCGGGCTGGTCGGCCCGCGTCACCAGCTGTCCATGGCGAGATGGCGCTGGACGGCCTCGGCGATGGCCTGCTGCCCGTGCATGGTGGGGTGCGCGCTCAGCTCACGTGTCGGTCCGAACAGATTGACCGGAGCCACCCACGGGTCCGGTGTGCAGATTTCGTGACCGCGTAGCGCCCGATCCGTCGAGACGAACTCCACTCCCGCATCCGACGCGGCTTTTCTGATGACCCGGTCGAGCTGTCTGTTCAGCCTCGTCAGCTGTCGACGTTCCCTGTTGGTCAGCCAGGTACAGATGTTGTTGAGCTGGTTGTCCGGAAATATGTAGGGATAGCCGACCACGATGATCCGCGAATGCGGGGCGGCGGCCTTCACCGCCGTGTAGTTGGCGCTCAGGACACCCGGGAGTTCCTTGGTGACAAGATCGCGTTCGCGGCGGTCGTTGCCATCCCAGAAGCATCTCCACGCATAACAACTGAAGATGACTCTGCCGAATCCGGCATCGTTGCCGCCGGTGGTGATGGTGACGACGTCCGGGGCCCGGCCCAGTGCACGTAGCTGGGCCAGCTGGGGTTTCTCGCCCTTGAATGACTCGTGTAGGGCGCCGGTGGTGGCTCCGGAACACGCGGCGAACAGCGAGACGGTGACCCCCGATCCCGTACCGCCCAGTAGTCGTGGCCAGGCCTGGCTGCTCCGCCGGCACCGGGGGGCCGGCGAGTCGAAGGGGGGATTGCCCTCTCCCGAGGAGTAGGAGTCGCCCAGCACGGCCAGGGTACGGGGCTGCGGACCGGCCGAAGCCGGATCATTCCAACCGTATGTAATCGGAACCGCGGCGAACAAGAATGCTGCCATCGCGGTGACAAGAAAGGGATGAGTGAAGTATCCGCTGCCGGGATGTGACGATACGCCGGGTTGTGTTCCCGAGATTCGGTCCCGCATGGCACGGAATCGTAACCGAGTCGCGGGAGGGCGGTCCGTCGAAGCCGGTGGCTGCCGCTCGGCAGAGTCGGTTTCCTAATCCACTGGACCGGCCGAAGCCCCGGAGATGCACGATCGTCATAATTATCCTGGTCGCCGTAAGGCAGCCCGAACGAGCCCGGTCGGGATCGGATCAGATATTCTTCTCGAAGACGAGACGCAGGCCGATGAGTGTCAGATGGGGCTCGTGACGGTCAAGGTTCTCACTTTCCCTGATGACCACGGACGCGAGACCCCCGGTGGCGATCGCCACCGCATCCGTGTCCAGCTCGGCCCGGATGCGGCGTACCAGGCCGTCCACCTGGCCGGCGACGCCGTAGATCATGCCAGACTGGAGTGCCTCGACCGTGCTCTTGCCGATGACGGAACGTGGCGCGACCAGTTCCACCTTACGGAGCTGGGCCGCCCGGGACGCGAGTGCGTCCAGCGCGATCTCGATGCCCGGTGCGAAGATTCCGCCGATGAACTCGCCGCGTGCCGAGACGATGTCCAGGTTCGTCGAGGTGCCGAAGTCGACGACGATCGCCGGCCCGCCGTAGAGGTGATGCGCGGCGAGCGTGTTCATGATGCGGTCCGCGCCGGCTTCCTTCGGATTGTCGATGAGGATGGGAACCCCGGTCCGCGTCCCCGGTTCGACGATGACGACCGGGATGTCGTGGAAGGCCCGGACCACCATCCGGCGCAGCGCTCGAAGCGCGGCGGGAACGGTTGAGCAGATCGAGACACCGGTGACCTGGTACTCGCCGAGAAGGCCGCGGTAGAGCAGCACCAGTTCGTCCGCGGTCGCCTGCGGGTCGGTGCGCACCCGCCAGGAGTCGGCGAGGTGTTCACCCTCGAACACGCCGACGACGGTGTTGGTGTTACCGACGTCGATGGCGAGCAGCATCAGGATTCCTCCACGATCAGATCCTCGATCGGTGGGCCCGCGGTGGCCGATCCCGGGCGATGATCGGGGTCCAGGGCGAGATCGAGGCCGAGGTCGAGAGCGGGCGCCGAATGGGTCAGGGCGCCGACGGCGAGATAGTCGACGCCGACGGCTGCCACCGCCGCCGCCGTTTGCAGGGTCAGGCCGCCACTCGCCTCGAGCCGCACCCCGGCCGGACGGGCGAGCTGGACCGCGGCCCGCAGGTCCGCCAGCGACATATTGTCGCAGAGGATGAGATCACATCCGGCATCGACGGCCTCCGCGACCTGGTCG
Source organism: Frankia sp. CoWAU3 (assembly GCF_977971855.1). NCBI lineage: Bacteria > Bacillati > Actinomycetota > Actinomycetes > Frankiales > Frankiaceae > Frankia > Frankia sp. CoWAU3. Next base: position 8,297 of record NZ_CDWWXB010000032.1, read on the forward strand.
ACGGTGTCGCATTCGACCTCGACGGGCAGCCCGGGGAACCGTGCCCGCACCGCGGCGAACGCCGCCGCCACGCCGCCCGCCGCGACCACGTGGTTGTCCTTGATCAGGGCTGCGTCCGTCAACGACATGCGGTGGTTCACCCCGCCCCCGCAGCGCACCGCGTACTTCTCCAGCGCGCGCAGGCCGGGTAGCGTCTTGCGGGTGTCGCGGATCATCGCGCCGATGCCGGCGACCGCGTCGACCCAGGCCCGCGTCAGGGTGGCGATCCCGGACAGGTGGCACAGCAGGTTCAGCGCGGTACGTTCGGCGGTGAGCAGGCCGCGGACCGGCCCGTTGACGTAGGCCACCGTGGTACCCGGCGGGACAGGGTCGCCGTCGCGAGCGGTCAGGGTGACGGTTGCGGCCGGCCCGAGCAGGCTCTCGAAGACGGCGGCGGCGACCGGCAGGCCGGCGACGACGCCCGCGGCCCGCGAGACGATGGCGCCGTGCCCGACGAGAGCGGGGTCGACCGTCGCCTCGGAGGTCGCGTCGACCGCGCCGATCTGGCCGGTCACCTCGTTCTCCTCCCAGACCGGGAGGTCCTCCACGAGCGCGCGGCCGACCAGGACCACCACCCCGTCCGGGTCGAGGCCGGCCGAGGCGAGGGCACTGCGGGTGGCGGGTGAGAGCCGTCCGCCGGGCACGCCGGCGGAACCGGGCCCGCAGACGGAGCCGGGCGCGGAACCGCTCACCGCGAGCCGCGCATGGGCTCGACGTCCACGATCAGTTCCCCTTCTGGATTGAGCCGGGTGAGGATCCGGCCGAGCCAGTGTTCGTCGTCCTGCTCACCGAAGTCCTCTCGCCAATGGGACCCGCGGGTCTCCGTCCGGCTGGCGGCGGCGGCGACGAGGGCCGTCGCAACCGTGCGCAGGTTGGTCATCTCCCAGGCCGGCGGCCCGGCCGTGACCGTCGCCCCGCTGACCCGCAGGTCCCCGAGACCGGCCAGTACCTTCGCCGTCGCCCGCAGGCTGTCCGCGCTGCGCAGCACCCCGGCACCGTCGGTCATCGCGCGCGCGAGCTCCGCGCGTTCGGCGGGGTCGGTCAGACCACTGCCGCGACCGACCACCGGCGCGGCGGGGATGGCGGCGCGGTGCCGGCAGCCGGGCGCGGTGCCGGCCAGGTGCTCCGCGATGCGTGCGGCGAAGACCAGCCCCTCCAGCAGGCTGTTCGACGCGAGCCGGTTGGCGCCGTGCACCCCGGTGCAGGCCACCTCCCCGCAGGCGTACAGGCCGGCCACGCTCGTGCGGCCCCACAGATCCGTGCGCACCCCGCCGCTGGCGTAGTGGGCGGCCGGCGCGACGGGGATCGGCCTGGCGACCGGATCGATGCCGGCGGACCGGCAGCGCGCGGTGATCGAGGGAAACCGCCGCTCGATGGTCGCCGCGCCCAGCCCCCGGGCGTCCAGGAACAGGTGATCGACCCCCTGGGCCGCCATGACCTGCGACATCTGCTTGGCGACGACGTCGCGCGGCGCGAGGTCGGCCAGCCGATGGACGCCCGCCATCACCCGTTCGCCGGCCGCGTCGACGAGAACGGCACCCTCCCCCCGCATGGCCTCGCTGACCAGTGGCTGCTGGCCCCCGAGCAGTTCGGCGACGGCGTCCGGCCTGGACGGGGGTAGCCACAGGGCGGTCGGGTGGAACTGGACGAACTCCAGGTCCGCGACGACGGCGCCCGCGCGCAGAGCCAGCGCCACCCCGTCCCCGGTGGAGACGCCGGGATTGGTCGTCGACGCGAAGATCTGTCCCATCCCGCCGGTCGCCAGGACCACCGCGCCCGCCGTCACCGCGCCGACGCCGTCCCGGCTGCCCTCCCCCAGCACGTGGAGGGTGGCGCCGGCGGCCCGGCCGTCGGAGTCGAGCAGCAGGTCGAGGACCAGGGCGTGTTCGATGACCTCGACGCTCTCATCGGCCCGGACGGCGGTGATCAGGGCGCGTTCCACCTCCAGGCCGGTGGCGTCCCCACCCGCATGGATGATGCGGTTGCGCAGATGGCCGCCCTCCCGAGTGAGGGCGAACGAGCCGTCGGTGGTCCGATCGAACCGGGCGCCGAGCTCGGCGAGCTCACGCACCCGCGCCGGTCCGTCGCGGACCAGCACTCGGGCTGCCTCCTCGTCGCACAGCCCGACGCCGGCGACCAGGGTGTCGGCAAGATGATCATTGGGCGAGTCCTCCGCAGCGAGCGCGGCGGCGATCCCACCCTGCGCCCACCGGGTCGACCCGGCGTCGAGGTGCGCCTTGGTCACCAGCAGCACCCGGGCGGCGGGCAGCGCCCGGCGCAGGTGCAGGACCGTCGTGAGCCCGGCGATGCCCGAACCGATGACGACGACGTCCGCGGCGCGCATCCATCCCGGGCGGGGCGCGCCGAGCCGGCAAGGTAGCACGGTCACTGCGTAGCCACGGCCGATCGGACCGCCGTCGCGGCCGCGGGTACCGGGATGTCGACCGGGATGTCGCCACGCAGGCTCGACGGGTCGCCGGGGAGCGGTTCGGCCGGGTCGTCGCCGTGCCCGATGATCCGGTTTGCCGCGTCGACGAACAGCACCTTCGGGACGTGCCGGCGCGCCTCGGCGTCGTCCATGAGCCCGTACGCAATGATGATCACTAGGTCGCCCGGCTGGACCAGGCGCGCCGCGGCACCGTTGATACCGATGATCCCGCTTCCCGCTGGTCCCGCGATGGCGTACGTCTCCAGCCGGGCGCCGTTGTTGATGTCGACGATCGTGACCTGCTCGCCAGGCAGCAGGTCGGCTGCGGCCAGCAGGTCCGCGTCGATCGTCACGGAGCCCACGTAGTGCAGATCGGCCTGGGCGACCGTGGCACGGTGGATCTTGGCGGTGAGCATGGTGCGCAACACGGTCAGGCTCCCGGGTGATCGCGGTCGGCGGGACGGTCCGGTCGGGGGGCGACGGCGGGGGATCCGGCGGATGCCGGAGCTCCGGTGGGGGCCGGCGCCGGGGATTCCGGAGGCAGGACGAGATCGATGTTGTCGATCAGGCGGGTGGTGCCCACCCGGGCTGCGACGAGTAGCAGAGCGGGACCGCTCCGGACCGGACGTAGATCGTCGGGGCTGGCCAGGGCGAGGTAGTCCACGTCCACCCCGTCCGCGGCGGCCAGGACCTCCCGCGCGGTCGCGAGCACGGCGTCCCGCCCGCCCGCCTGGGCCCGTGCCCCGGCGGCGAGCGCTCGGGACAGTGCGAGCGCGCTGCGCCGCTGGTCGGGGGTCAGGTAGACGTTCCGGCTCGACATCGCGAGGCCGTCGGGCTCGCGCACGGTCTCCACACCGATCACGGTGACGTCGAAGGCGAGGTCCGCGACCATCCGGCGGATGCAGACCAGCTGCTGGGCGTCCTTGCACCCGAAGAACGCCAGGTCCGGACGGACCAGGTGGAGCATGGTCCCCACCAGGGTCAGCATCCCATCGAAATGGCCCGGACGGGCGGCGCCTTCAAGCAGCTCACCGAGCGGCCCGGCCTGCAACCGGACGAGCGGCGGCGGGTCGTGGATCACCCCGGGGGCGAAGACGAGATCGACTCCTTCCCCCGCGCACACGTCGAGATCGGCGGCCAGGGTGCGCGGGTACCGGTCGAGATCCTCACCCGCGCCGAACTGCAGCGGATTAACGTAGATCGTGGCAACCACCTGGTCCGCTTGGGCCCGGGCGACGCGCAGCAGCGAGGCGTGGCCCTCGTGCAGCGCTCCCATTGTCATGACGACGGCTCTGGTCGGGCGCGGCTGCCCGGCTGCCGCCCGAGTGGGCGCGCCGTCCGGCGCGGGCAGACCGGCCTCATCCCGCCGGGCGATGTTGGCCTGCCGGTCGAGCGCGGCGAGCGCGGCGCGCAGCTCGGCCCGGTCTCTGGCCAGGACGGGACGGGACGAGCCGGGGAGCGTGCTGGGCCGGGCGGAGGGGGCAATGCTCCTTGCGGAGGGGACCGTGGCGGTGGCCGCCTGATCGCGGGATTCCGTCGATGGGCGGCCGGGCGTGGTGGAGAAAACAGTAGTCATGATCCGTTCCAGTCCTCGGATGGGGTACCGGACGTCGTTGGCAACTGTAACTCGGCTGCAATGGTTGCCGCCCTCCCCTGTGAGCTGGGCTTCGTTCGGGCGATCGTCCCGAACGAAGCCCTCTGCTCACGCCGGAAGGTGCAATTTGTTGCTTTATGACGTTATGCCCCACTTCGTGGGGGCGGCGAGTCCGCCGGAGTTCAGCTCCCGGCGTGCGCGGGCTCAGCCCGCTCAGGGGCCTCGGCCCCCTGGGGGGAGGAGGGCGTGGGGGCTCCTGGGCGGGTGTGCTGCGCGACGTAGGTGCCGGCGGCGATCGCCGCCGCGACCGGCCATTCGATGATTGAGGCCGCGGCGAGCCCGCCGAGTCCCAGGTAGTAGGCGCTCTTGCCCAGTGACGGCCACTGCATGCTCGTACCTCGTCCAACCTCGAACCGCGACGTGAGTAGCGGTGCCCGGACCGTGAAGGTGCGTGTGCCAGACGATCGCTCGGGGCCCGTGGGCGCGGCCGGCTGCCGCTGGTCCCGCGCAGGGGCAGAGGTGTCCGTGTCCTCCCGGTGCGGCTGTGTCCGTGCCCGTGGCGGAGGGTCCGTCTTCGTGGCCATGGCAGCTCACCTCTCTCGATATCTCGATCTTCTAGGAGAGAACTAGAGATGAACTTATAGTATCCAGAACATAACTTCTCGTGCTGTTCGCGATGCGAGCGCGGTCAGACGGTGGACAGGTAGTCCTTGAAGGAGATACCGGTCAGTCGCTCGTAGGCCTCCACGTAACGGGCCCGGGTCGCCTCGACAACGTCCGCGGGCAGCTCCGGCCCCGGCGCGGTCCTGTCCCAGCCGGTACTCGTCAGATAGTCACGGATGTACTGCTTGTCGAAGGACGGCTGGGAGGCCCCGGGCCGCCAGGTGTCCTCCGGCCAGAACCGGGACGAGTCCGGGGTCAGGACCTCGTCGGCGAGCCGCAGCGTGCCCTGGGTGTCATGACCGAACTCGAACTTGGTGTCAGCGAGCAGGATGCCGCGCTCGGCTGCGAGGACACTGGCCCGGCCGAAGATCTGCAGGGTCAGCCGCTCGAGCTCGGCGGCGAGCTCGGTGCCGATCCGGCCGGCCGCGTCGGCCCGACTGATGTTCTCGTCGTGCTCACCGATCGGCGCCTTCGTGGACGGCGTGTAGATCGGTGCCGGCAGCTTGCTGCCGTCCACCAGCCCGGTGGGTAGGGGATGCCCGCTGACCGCGCCGGTGCGCTGGTAGTCCTTCAGCCCGCTGCCGGTCAGATAACCACGGGCGACGCACTCGATCTGCACCATGTTCAGGCGTCGGCACAGCATCGACCGGCCACGCAGCTGCTCCGTGTACGGAGTGAGCTCGGCGGGGTACTCGTCGACGTTCGAACTGACGACGTGGGACGGGACCAGGTCGGCGAGCTGGTCGAACCACCACAGCGAAAGCCCGGTGAGAACGGCTCCCTTGTCGGGAATCTCGGTCGGTAGGACCACGTCGAACGCCGAGATGCGGTCGCTGGCGACCAGCAGCACGGCGTCGTCCCCGACCGCGAACAGCTCCCGGACCTTGCCCGAACCCAGGTGGGTGAGTCCGGCGAACTCCTCATGTGTAAGCGGCATAGACAGACCGTACCCAGGGAGAACAACAGCACCTGCCGGCCGGGGCACCGCGCCATGCCTGCGCGGCTGCGCGGCGGGTCAGGTGCGGGGGTGCGGGTCAGGTGAGGGCCGCCAGGGCGTCGAAGACCGAGCCGAGGCGCTCGGTGTAGCGCTCGGGCCGGCTCACCTCGTTGAGCCTGGCCTCGTCCAGGGGCAGGCCGCGGTCGCCGGCGTG
>NZ_CDWWXB010000032.1:14473-19264 GCF_977971855.1 Frankia sp. CoWAU3
GGCACGCCGGTCTGCCAGGTCTCCATCGCCGCCGCCTGGGTGACGGCGTAGGCGTCCTCGCGGGACAGCCCCGTCTCGACGAGTTCGAGCAGCACCGCCGAGGTGTAGACCAGCCCGCCCGTGGCATCGAGGTTCGCCCGCATCCGTGCGGTGTCCACGACCAGCCCGGTGACCAGCCGGGTCGTCAGGTGCAGCAGGTAGTCGACGCCGGTGGCGGCATCCGGCAGCGCGATGCGCTCGGTGGAGGAGTGGGAGATGTCGCGCTCGTGCCACAGCGGCACGCCCTCCAGCACCGGGACGTACTGCGCCCGGACGATCCGGGCGAGCCCGGCGATGCGCTCCGACATGATCGGGTTCTTCTTGTGGGGCATCGCGGAGGAGCCCTTCTGCCCGGAGCCGAACGGCTCGGACAGCTCCCGGACCTCCGTGCGCTGGCCGTGCCGGACCTCCAGGGCGACCGCCTCGCAGACGGTCGCGAGCCCGGCCAGCGCCGCGACCCAGGAGGCGATGCCGTCGCGCAGCACGACCTGGGTGGCCACCGGGGCCGCGGTGAGGCCCAGCTTGTCGGCCACGTAGGCCTCGACGTCGGGGTCGATGTTGGAGTACGTCCCGACCGCGCCGGAGATCTTGGCGACGGCCACGTCCGCGCGGGCCGCGCGCAGCCGGTCGCGGCAGCGGGCGAGCCCGAACGCCAGGTCCGCGACGCGGTGCCCGAACACCGTCGGCTCGCCGTGGATGCCGTGCGTCCGGCCGACCCGCAGGGTGTTCCGGTGGGCCAGACCGAGGTCGCGCAGCGCGGCGACGAGAGTGTCCGCCCGGGCGAGCAGCAGGTCGGTCGACTCGACCAGCTGCAGCGCGAGCGCCGTGTCGAGCAGGTCGGAGGAGGTCATGCCGAAGTGCACGTAGGCGGCGGCGGACCGGGGTTCGGTGCGGTCGGCCCAGGCGGTCAGGAAGGCGATGACGTCATGCTGGGTGACGGCCTCCACCTCGGCGACGGCTTCGGGCGTCGGAGCGGGGGCGGCCCGGACCGGCTCGATGGAATCGGCGGGGATGCGGCCCGCGGCGGCGTGCGCCTCCATGACCAGCACCTCGACGCGACACCACAGCTCGTACTTGTGCGCCTCCGACCACACCCGGCCCATCTCCGCCAGGGTGTACCGGCCGATCATGGCTGGCTGCCGGCCGCAGCCGCCGCGCTCAGCCCGTCCGCCGCGGCCTGCTCGAACTCGTCCTTGAACGCGGCCAGCTTCAGCCCCAGATCGGGATCGGCCAGCGCCAGGATCTGGATCGCCAGGATCGCCGCGTTCGTCGAGTTGTTCAGACCCACGGTCGCGACCGGGACGCCCGGCGGCATCTGCGCGATGGCGAGCAGCGAGTCCATGCCGTCCAGCGCCCCGCCGGAGATCGGCACGCCGATTACCGGCAGCGTGGTGAGGGCCGCAATGGTGCCGGGCAGCGCGGCGGCCAGGCCTGCCCCGGCGATGACCACCGAGATGTCGCGGGCCCGTAGCTGACCCACGTAGTCGGCGAGGGTGCGCGGCGCGCGGTGCGCCGACAGCGACACCTGCTCGTAGGGCACACCGAAGCGTTCCAGAGTGGCGCCGGCCTTGCTCATGGTCTGGGTGTCCGACGGTGATCCGAAGACGATCGCCACCTGGGGATGATCCGGCCCGGGGGTGCTCTGCGACACGGTCTACTCCTTCTTTCTATGTCCTGCGGGATCCTCGCCGGACGCGATGTCCGTTCGACGGACGTCGGCCGCGTGGCGCATCCGGGACGGATCTCCGATGTCGGTGCGGTAATGGGCGCCGGGCAGCGAGATGCGGCTGACGGCCTCGTAGGCCGATCCTCGCGCGGACTCCAGGTTGGAGCCGATGGCCGTGACGGACAGCACACGGCCGCCGGCCGAGACGATCCGGCCATCCGGCTCCCTACGGGTACCGGCATGCAGGATGTCGACGCCGGCCAGCGCGCCGGCGGCGGCGAGCCCGCGGATCGGGTCGCCGAGCCTGGGGGCCACCGGATAGCCGTGCGCGGCGACGACGACGCTGATCGCCGCGCCGGAGCGCCACACCGGTGCCCGCCGGCCGGAGAGCACGTCCGTCAACGGCGTCGTGAGCAGGGCGAGGATGGCCTGCACCTCGGGGTCACCGAAGCGCACGTTGAACTCCACCACCCGCGGCCCGCGGGTGGTCAGCGCGAGCCCGGCGTAGAGCAGACCGGTGAACGGGGTGCCGCGCCGGGCCATCTCGGCCACCGTCGGCCGGATCACCGTGGCGACGATCTCCGCCGGCAGGCCGTGCGAGGCCCAGGGCAGCGGGGTGTACGCGCCCATCCCCCCGGTGTTCGGGCCGGTGTCGCCGTCGCCGACCCGTTTGTGATCCTGCGCCGGCAGCATCGGGAGGACCGCGCCGGACTCGGTCACCACGGCGAACAGGGAGACCTCGGGCCCGTCGAGGTACTCCTCGAGAACAACCCGGTCGTCCGGTCCGCGCAGGCTCGCGCGGACCGCGGCGACGGCCGCGTCGCGATCTTCGGTCACCGTGACGCCCTTGCCGGCGGCGAGCCCGTCGTACTTCACCACGTACGGCGGGCCGAAGACGTCCAGGTCGGCCAAGGCGGGCTCGATCTCGGTGTGGTCGCGAGAGGCCGCCGTGGGCACCCCGGCGGCGCGCATGACCTCCTTGGCGAACGCCTTGCTGCCCTCCAGCCGGGCCGCGGCCGCGCTCGGGCCGAAGACCGCGAGACCGCGGGCGCGTATCTCGTCGGCGGCCCCGGCTACCAACGGCATCTCCGGACCGACGACGGTGAGGTCCGCGCCGACCGCCTCAGCAAGGTCGGCGACGGCGTCCGGGTCGGCGACGTCGAGCGGGCGGGGCTCGGCGAGCTCGGCGGTTCCGGCGTTTCCGGGCGCGCAGACCAGCGAGCCGACCCGGGGATCGCGGGCGAGCGCCCGGCACAGCGCGTGTTCACGGCCGCCGGAGCCGACAACAAGAATCTTCATCAGTTCACCTCGCGACGCAAGCAGCGGCCCGGTGCGCGGCGGCGAATTCCCGGTAACGCCGGCGGAGCGGGCCGCGTCGCCGCCACGGCCGTGCGCGGGGGACGCGAGGGTCGGTGGCGGCCGTCACCGGTTGTCCCTGGCGCGCGGCGCCGGGACGGAGATCCGGACCGGGCGCGGGTGCCATCGCGAACCGGCGAACCCCGCCTGGGGCATCGCGTCGTCGCAGTTCGGTCGGGTCACGGTTCCACAGTAGCGGGTGTGTTGATCATCGTGTGCGTCGTGCCCGGTCGGTGCCGGTGACTCCCGGCCGATCATCTGGGACGATCCGCGCTGAGCGACTACAGCCCGACACCCGACCGCCAGAGCAGGTGGGCCATGCCGTGCACCAGGTGCAGCGCGCAGCGGCGTGCGTCCACCTCGGCCATGCCCGCGACGATGGCGGCGGCGTCGACCGGCCAGACCCGGACCTCCCGGCCGAGCACGGTCAGCGGGGCGGGATCGTCGCGGCCCTCGAAGGCGCGCCCACCCGGTTCGACGAACAGGTGCAGCGACCGCCCCGCAGCCGGGAAGTTCTCGCAGCGCCAGTACAGCAGTGGCCACGCCTGTAGCCGTTCCCGCCGTCCCGGCCAACGCCGGCGGCGACCGGGGTCGACGGCAGCCTCACCCGCGTCCGCCCGATCCGCCCGATCCGCCGGGTCGGCCCGGGCCGCCGGGTCCGTAACCGCCCGTGGCGCCCCGCCCTCGCTCAGGTCCAGCGCGGGCAGCGGCCGCCCGGCACGGTACCGCACCGGTGCGCGGTGCGGCGTGGTGCGGGTCGCCCGCACCGTGACCGGTGGTACCAGGTGTTCGGCCGCGCAGAAGTCCAGGAAGTCACGGATCTGGGTGTCGACGTGACTGGCGACGGCCGCGGCGCGTTCGAGCCGCTGTGCCTCGGCCCGCTTCGAGCTCCGGATGGCGTGGCTGCCCCGCAGCAGCACGTCGGTCAGGGTCTGCGGCAGAGCCTCGCCGGTGGGGGAGAACCCGACCGGCCAGGCGTCGGAGTCGGTCGGGTGCAGGTAACCGCGTCTCACGGCCGGTGGCCAACGGGCCGGTTGCGGGGCTTCGGCCGGTTCCGGCAGCGACAGCGGTGTCTGCCCGGGGATGGAAGGATCGTCATCCGACGGCCGGGACCTGACAACGGCCACCGCCACCACCCCCGGACGTCATTGCTTTGCGTGACTGCCCAAGCGTCGATGGTAATGCTTCCGGGTGCAACCGGAACCGACCGGATCTCGGCCCGCGCCGGGCGGGATCAGATCAGGTCCGTTCCGGACCAGTCGTTTCAGACCAGGTCATTGATGACGAGCGTCTGGTCCCGCCCGGGACCGACGCCGACCGCCGACACCGGGGCGCCGGAGAACTCCTCCAACGCCCTGATGTAGTCCTTCGCGGCGCCGGGCAGGTCGGCGAACGACCGGACGTCGGAGATGTCCTCGTGCCAGCCGGGCAGGTCGGTGTAGATCGGCTTGGCGTGGTGGAACTCGGTCTGGGTCATGGGCATCTCGTCAACCCGTTCGCCGCCGATGTCGTAGCCGACGCAGATGGGCACCCGGTCGAAGCCCGACAGGACGTCCAGTTTGGTGAGGAAAAGGTCGGTCAGGCCGTTGACCCGCACCGCGTAGCGGGCGATTACGGCGTCGAACCAGCCGGTGCGCCGCGCCCGGCCGGTCGTCACGCCGAACTCCCCGCCGATGCGGCGCAGCTCCTCTCCGACCTTGTCGTCCAGCTCGGTGGGGAAGGGGCCGGCG
>NZ_CDWWXB010000032.1:19571-25969 GCF_977971855.1 Frankia sp. CoWAU3
CCGGCGCCGGTGGCCGCGTAGCCGGCGGTCGGGTTCGATGAGGTGACGAACGGGTAGGTGCCGTGGTCGACGTCGAGGAGGGTGCCCTGGGAGCCTTCGAGCAGCACGACCTTGCCCGCGCGCAGCGCCCGGTCGAGGATCAGACCGGTGTCGGCGATGTGGGGTTGCAGGCGTTTCGCGTAGTCGGCGTACTCCTCGACCACCTCGTCGAGCTCGATCCGGCGCCGGTTGTAGACCTTGGCCAGGATCTGGTTCTTCTCCCGTAGCACCAGTTCGAGCTTCTTGTGGAAGATGCCCGGGTCGAGGAGATCCTGCACTCTGATGCCCGTACGGGCAACCTTGTCGCCGTAGGTGGGACCGATGCCGCGACCGGTGGTACCGATCCGCGCCTTGCCCAGGTAGCGCTCGATGACCCGGTCCAGCGCCCGGTGATGGGGCATGATCAGATGGGCGTTCGCGCTGATCAGGAGCCGGGAGACGTCGATGCCGCGGGCGGTGAGCCCGTCCATCTCGGCCAGCAGCACGCCCGGGTCGATGACGACCCCGTTGCCGATCACGGGAACGCAGTCGGCCCGCAGCATGCCACTGGGAATCAGGTGGAGCGCGTAACTCTCCGCCCCGATGACCACGGTGTGGCCGGCGTTGTTGCCACCCTGGTAGCGGACGACGTAATCGACGGCGCCGCCCAGGAGGTCGGTCGCCTTTCCTTTTCCCTCGTCGCCCCACTGGGCACCGATGAGGACAAGAGCAGGCACCGGGCGAGGTTACTAGGGATGACGGGGTCGTGGGGCCGGCTGCGGCATCCTCGCTGGTCTCCACCACCGACACGGCCTGATGAACTCACTGTCAGGTGAAGCCGAGCTCACTGGCAGCGACGGGATCGCTGTCGGCCAGGAACATCCGGCAGCGGGTGGCCTCCTCGGCCTCCCCGATGGCCGCGGCCGCCCGACCGAGAGCGGCGAGCGAACGCAGGAACCCGCGGTTGGGTTCGTGTGACCAGGGGATCGGCCCGTTGCCCTTCCAGCCCGAGCGGCGCAGGGCGTCGAGGCCGCGGTGATAGCCCGTGCGGGCGTAGGCATAGGCCTCGACGGGTCGTCCGCCGGTGAGCGCGAGCTCGGCGAGCGCGGCCCAAGGCACGCTGAACGCGGACAGCCGGGCGGCGACGGCATCCGGCGGATCACCGGCGACCAGCGCATCGGTCGCGGCCGCGTCGGAGGGCAGGAGCGTCGGCGGCGGACCGGAGAGCAGGTTGGGCTTTCCCGAGGTGGACGGCGTCATCATGAGTGCATCCTGCCCGACGACCGGCCGCACACGTCATGGAGGTCACCCCGGACGCGCTTGCCCTGCGCGCACGGTGACCGGTCGGTCAGGCCCTGACGCTGACGTTCCACAGATTCTGGCCGACGACCCCGGGTTGACCGTCGCTCACCCGGGTGAGGTACGAGTACAGCGCGGCGATGCCCTGCGACTGCGGTCCGAACTTGCCGTCGACGGTGAGTACGAAGCCCTTCTGACGCATCCTGTCCTGCCAGACGAAGGCGTCCGGGCGAACGTCGTCGCTGAGGGACGCGTCGAGGACCGTGCCCCTGAACGAGCCGTCCCCCATCTCCCGGCGGGCCCGGTCCAGCGTTATGGGGGGTTCCACCGGGGTGATGGCCTGCTGGATGACGTCACCGGAGCCGCCCGGGACACTGGCCGGGCCGTTGTTGGTCAGGCCCATCTTGACCGAGCAGGACGGCCATGGCTGCCAGCCCCGCTGGTTGTAGAGCTTCGCGGCCGCCTCGTCCTGCGTGGCGGGCGATGCCTGGTACGGGCGGCCGGAGTACCCGAGCCCGTGCCAGGTCTGGTCGTCGAACTGGTAGGCACCGGAGAAGCCGTTGCCGGTGTTGACCGCGTAGTTGCCGCCGGACTCGCATTGGCGGAGCTTGGCGAAGTCGTCGGAGGTGGCCGCGCCCGCCGGAGCCGCGGTGACCGCGAGGCCGCTGCCGACGATGGCCGTGACCGCGCCGGTGGTGCGCAGGATGCGACCGGCGGGCGATGGGGCCTGCGGTGCTCGATGTCTGCCGCCACGACGCCCAGAGGGCATGTCAGTCCAATCCCGTCGCCTGCGGGGTGAGCTGTCGGGTGCGGGCTGGGATGGCCCGGCCGGAGGATCCGACCCCGGGTGGGAACCGCTCTCCACCATGGGCCGGGACGCACCGGCTTTACCCCAAGGACGCCGCTTGCGGCGCCCGAAATGTGGGTCCCCCACTCCTGCCCGCTGCGGTCGATGTTCGTTCCGGCCGCTCGTACGGGGGCAGGACTCGGCGTCCGTCCGGGCGGCCTCGCCGACGAGGCGAGTGAGAGGCACTCTAGCGAGAACCGCTCATGGAGCGCAAACCGGGGTGGTCCGGAGTAACCAGTGAGGATCGCGCGAATCGTGCCACTTCCATACAGGTTCCGCAGGTGGCTCGCTGGTCCTGCTGTTCCTCGTCGGCCTTGCCGAAGATCGGCCCCGCCGAGGATCGGCCCTGCCGGAGGCCGGTCAGGGTGCGGTCCGGGTGATGTCAGGGTGCGGTCCGGGTGATGCTGGTGGTGGGTTGTACGGGCCGGCCCGTACGGGCCGTCAACCGGAGATCGTCCGGAGGCCGGTCGGGCCAGCCCGTCGTCGAGGTGAGATCCCCTGACCGGTGTCGCCGGGGTGGGATGTCCGGTTCCCGCGGCGGTCGTCCCTCCGCCACGGGAGCGGAGCGAATGGATCAGCTGATGGAGCTGATGGAGAGGATCAGCGGATCAGCGGAAGGTGGCCCGCCAGGTCGCCGGGCCGACGATGCCGTCGACGGCGAGTCCCTTGGCGGCCTGCAGGGCGCGGGCGACTGCGGCGGAGCGTGGTCCGTAGCGGCCGTCGATCGTGAGCGGATAGCCCAGATGGTTGACGCGGGCCTGCCAGGCCCGCACGTCGTCACGTACCTGCCTGGCCAGTGCGGTCGTCAGGTTACGGGTGAATACAGGAGTGCTCATGGAGATGGGACTGACCGTCAGCTCGCGGCGTTCCGTCGTGCGCGAGGCCTGGCCCGAGGAGCTCGACGAGCCGCCCGCGAGCTGGTCGGCGCCCATCCCGCGGCCACAGGCCGGCCACTGGCCGAAGCCGGACCTCCGGGCGAGCTTGAGTGCGGCCTCGTCCTGGACGGCCGGGGGAGCCTGGTGCGGCAGACCGCCGTAGCCGAGGCTGTGCCAAGTGCTGGCGGAGAACTGGTAAGCGCCGTAGTACGCGTTGCCGGTGTTGGTCGTGTAGTCACCGCCGGACTCGCACTGCCGCAGGCCCGTCCAGGTGGTGGCCGCATCGGCCGGCTGGCTGAGCGCGAAGGTGCCGCCCACCGCCGCCGCGAGTACTGGCGCGACCACGAGAGCCCGGGCCCGGCTGCGGGTACCGGCGCGGCATTGTCGGCCACTGATACGTGCGTCGGACATGTCTTGTGGTCCTTCCCCACGCCTGCGAGGTGAGCTGTCGGATTCGGGCTGGGAACTGCCCGGCCGTGCCAGGGATCCCTGGAGACGGAAGCCGCACCGGAAATACCTTTCCGTGTGGTCGTCGCACATGGCTTCACCCCGAGAGCATCGAATCCTTTCGATACTCGGAGATGGGTCCCCCGTTCCTGCCGCCCGGTTCGAGAAATCGTCGGCCAGGGGCAGGATTCGGCGTGCCGCCCGACGAATGCCCGACGTTGTTGCCGGGCACGGCGAAAACCATAACCACGCCGCCCGGCGAGTCGCCAAGCATTGAATAGGGTGCGTGAAAAAGAGCACACTCGGCGCGCCTGCTTGAGTAGGAACTGGCGGCCTGGTATCGCGCGTGCGCGCCCGCTCATCAACCTGGCGGTACGGCGTGCGGAGGCATTTGTGCTCGGCCGGTCACCCTGTTTGCCGATGGTCGACGATGAGCGGAGAGTCCCACATCAGGCCAGATGTGTGACATGTCGACAAAGGCGTGACGGCCCTGCTACGAGATCGACGCGAGTGATCGGCCTGATACTACACTTCGTCCATTGAAGCCTGTTTTTGTGAGAAAAACAACGGAAATCGGGCGGTAACTTACAGCGTTGTGATTTTTGCACACGGCGGATTCAATCGGACACCTACTGTAAAAAGCGCCTGTCGGGCCACCGCAGTGGGCGAAGGGGTTCCGTGGGGGCGGGGCGGTAGGTGAACGGTTACCGAAGGTCCGGTGCGTGTCCGCTCATTTGGCCGAAACCTGCTGGTTGCCGGCGGGGGCGGCGTTACGCGAGGAGCGGGATGCCGCGCCCGCTAAACAGTGGTCCCCCAGCCGTCGGAGCGACCGGGGGACCGTGCGGGCCGGCATAGTACGGGAAATCGGCGGGTCGTGCATCGGACCGGGGCGGGTCGGATGTCCGCCGCGTGCCGGTCGTTCCGTCCGCCGGAAATGATGGAGAGGGTCGGACCGAGGGGCCCGGAGAATGTCCTCGGACGAGCGGCGGCGGTTGCTCGGTTGCCTGGTTTCGCGGCCGGTGGCTATCTGTCCGCCTGTCCGCCAGCCGGCGGACAGGCCGGCCGGTATCCGACGAACCGATCCCGCCAGCCGGCGTGCGCTCCTGGGCCGGACTATGCCCGCCCGAGGCTGGTGCCGGCGGAACGGAGGTCCTCACACGCCTGGGCGACGCGGGCCGCCATGCTGCTCTCCGCGAGCTTTCCGTAGGTACGCGGGTCGTACGCCTTCTTCACGCCGACCTCACCGTCCACCTTGAGAACGCCGTCATAGTTTTTGAACACGTGGTCCACGATGGGGCGGGTGAATGCGTACTGGGTGTCCGTGTCCACGTTCATCTTGACCACCCCGTAGTCGAGGGTCTCGCGGATTTCGGTGAGAGCCGACCCGCTACCGCCGTGAAAGACGAGGTTGAACGGCTTCGCGCCGGCTGGCAGCCCGAGCTTCCTGGCGACGTACTCCTGTCCTTCGTGCAGAATCGTCGGGCGTAGCTTGACGTTTCCGGGCTTGTACACACCGTGCACGTTGCCGAAGGTGGCGGCGAGCAGGTAGCGCCCCTTCGCGCCGGTGCCGAGCACCTCGGCCGTCCGCCACATGTCCTCCGGCGTCGTGTAGAGCTTCTCGTCGATCGCGCCGACGACGCCGTCCTCCTCGCCGCCGACGACCCCGATCTCGACCTCGAGAACAATCTTTGCGGCGGCGGCGTCCGCGAGTAGTTCTTCGGCGATCTTGAGGTTCTCCTCGAGGGGGACCGCCGAGCCGTCCCACATGTGCGACTGGAAGAGCGGCTCGCGCCCCTGGGCCACCCGATTCTTCGAGATCGCGATCAAGGGACGGATGTAGGTGTCAAGCTTGTCGGCCGGGCAGTGGTCGGTGTGCAGGGCGATGTTGACCGGATACGCCTCCGCGACGTGGTGGGCGAACTCGGCCAGTGCCTCCGCGCCGAGGACCATGTTCTTCACCGTCGAGCCGGACAGGTACTCGGCACCGCCGGTGGACACCTGCACGATGCCGTCACTGCCGGCTTCGGTGAAGCCCCGCAGCGCGGCGTTCAGGGACTGCGACGAGGTCACGTTGATCGCGGGGTAGGCGAAGGACTGGGCCTTCGCCCGGTCGAGCATCTCGGCGTATACGTCTGGCGTGGCGATGGGCATCGGTGGGGCTCCTTACGAACCTGTAGGGGCGCCGATCAGCCATGCACCCGCGGTGCAGGGCAGCCGGATCGGGCCGAAGCCCGCCGTGGACTCCTGATGGGCGAAGGGTATGACGCCTTGCCCCGTCCCGGGATCGGATGCGGCTGACGTCGCCGGCGCGGTGCGGATCCGCGCGATGTGGTCCCCGCCGACTTGGTCGGCGGGTGCCGACCAAGGGCCGGCACACTGGTCGAGTGGACGTCGGCAGCCTGTCCGGGATGACGCTGTACGTCGTCCTCTTCGCGGTCATCTTCGTCGAGAGCGGGATCCTGATCGGGTTCTGGCTTCCGGGTGACACCATTCTCTTCGCGGCCGGGCTGATGGCGGCGGACGCGGCGTCGAACGTGTCCGTCGCGGTCCTCGCGATCGGGGTCGCGGCGGCAGCCACCGTCGGGGCGGCGGCGGGCTACTACACCGGGCATCGTCTCGGCCGGCCGTACCTGGAGCGCAGGCACGCCACGGTGCTGGCCCGTACGGAGGAATTCTACCGGCGGTTCGGGCCGATCACCCTGGTTGTGGCCCGCTTCGTGCCGTGGGCGAGGACGTTCGCGCCGGTACTCGCCGGGACCGTGGCGATGTCATGGTCCCGCTTTCTGATCGCGGTCGTGCTCGGGGCGCTCGTCTGGGGGACCGGATTGATCCTTCTGGGTTATACGGCGGCAGCCATTCCTGGGCTGCGGGACGCGGCGGTGTGGATTGCGCTCGTAGTGATCGTCATCTCC
>NZ_CDWWXB010000033.1:0-2050 GCF_977971855.1 Frankia sp. CoWAU3
TCTAGGAAACTCCCGCTAGGTTTCTACGGTCGCCGCCGACCGGTCCCCGCCCGTCTGCGCGGCTGATCGTCTCTGCCCCGGACGGCCACCACGCCAGGGATCTTGGACGTCAGTAGGAGCGGGCGATCAGGCAGACGAGGTCGTCGGCGTCGCTGCCGGCCTCGGGGATCCCGCCGTCCGGTGTCTGGATGCACCGCACGGTGAGCGCCTCCTCGGCGAGCTCGGCCTCGCCTTCCTCGCCGACAAGGCGCCAGGGGATCCGGGCGAAGCCGGCCCGGGCGGCCCGGGCGGCCTCGGCAACGGTGGCGACGTCCGTCGTCCGGCCCTCGCGTAGGGCCAGCGCCTCGGCGTACAGGTCGGCCTGCACCTCGCCCAGCAGCACCGGCACCCGCGCGGCGACCTCGGCCAGCGGCACCGGCACCTTCTCGGAGGTGTCCCGGCGCACCAGGGTGACGTTGCCCGCGCCCAGGTCCCGCGGACCCACCTCAACCCGTACCGGGATGCCCTTGATCTCCGCGTCGGTGACCCGCCGGCCGAAGGACAGCCCGGGACGGGCATCGACCTGCACCCGAAGACCGGCGTCGGTCAGCGCGGCGGCGATCTGGCGGGCCTTCGCGACGACGGTCTCCTCGTCGCGCACCGGCAGGACCACGACCTGCGTCGGCGCCAACCGGGGCGGGACACGCAGGCCGTTGTCGTCGCCATGTGCCATGATCAGCCCGCCGACCATCCGGGTCGAGCAGCCCCACGACGTCGTCCACGCCAGATGCCGGGCTCCGTCGGCGCCGAGGAAGTCGATGTCGAAGGCACGGGCGAAGTTCTGGCCGAGCTCGTGACTGGTCGCCATCTGCAGAGCCTTGCCGTCGCCCATCATGCCCTCGCAGGTCATAGTGTTGGTCGCGCCGGCGAACCGTTCCCGGCGCGTCTTCACTCCGACGAACACCGGGACCGCCAGTACCTGCGTCATAAAGTCGCGGTAGACCTCGAGCGCGATCCGACGGGCGTAGGCCGCGGCATCGGCCTCGTCGGCGTGCGCGGTGTGGCCCTCCTGCCAGAGGAACTCGCTGCTGCGCAGGAACAGCCGGGGACGCAGCTCCCACCGGACCACGTTCGCCCACTGGTTGAGCAGCAGGGGCAGGTCACGGTAGCTCTGGGTCCACTTGGCCAGGTATTCGCCGATCACGGTCTCGCTGGTGGGCCGGACGACTACGGGCTCCTCCAGCTCCTTGCCGCCACCGATGGTGACCACCGCCAGCTCCGGGCTGAAGCCCTCGACGTGCTTGGCCTCCCGGCGCAGGTAGCTCTCGGGGATGAACAGGGGGAAGTAGGCATTGACGGCCCCGGCGGCCTTGATCCGGGAGTCCACCTCGGCCTGCATGCGTTCCCAGATCGCGTAGCCGTACGGTCGGATGACCATCGTCCCGCGGACGGGGCCGTTGTCGGCCAGCTCGGCCTTGGCGAGCACGTCCTGATACCAGCGCGGAAAGTCGGTCGAGCGGGAGGTAAGTACAGCCACCCCGCCACGATATTGCCTCGACCACGGCTCGTGGCCCCGGGGACCGGCACCTGTTGGGTCCCCGCCCCGGCGGGCGCCCCCGGATGCCGCTCGGAAGGCGCCTCGCGCCGGTTGCGGTCGTCCCGGCTGACGGCCCGTCGCCAGAGTGGACGGTCGCCAGAGTGGACGGTCGCTGAGGAGACGGTTCAGGTCCGGCCCGGATCGCCGCCGCGTCCGACTGGCTGCCCGTCGACCCCGCGCCGAGCATCCCGCGAAACCTCCTGGAATACCAGTGAGACGTCCACGTCGCCGTGATGGCTGACCAGCGCGGCCGTGGGGGGGACGAGGATCATCGCGGTGGTCAGGTCGGCAGCGGTGGCTCCCGGGGCGAGGAGCAGCTCGTGCTGGACGAGTAAGCCATCGTTGACGGTGACCACCTCGGCCAGTGACCGTGGCCGTCCCCCGATGACCGGACGGGGTTCCGGTAGAAGATCGTCGTTATCGACGGTGTTCATGTTCTGGTCGTCCTCCGTTGTCGTGTCGCATGTCGTGCCG
>NZ_CDWWXB010000033.1:2372-4762 GCF_977971855.1 Frankia sp. CoWAU3
CGTCTGGTTGGTGCCGCCGGCACGGGGTGCGCAGCGCCGGCCCCGGGTCATCCGGCCAACCGGACGCGGCGGTACCCGCGGGCCCCGCGCCATGCGGTCTGCGGCTTGCCGGACCCCGCCGATCCGCCGCGTGACGGGACATCGTCGTCCCGCCACGCGGCGGTGGCTGGCCGTGGCGCGCTTCATCGCCGGGCGGGACGGCTCCCGGTGGGCGGGCGCAGGCGGATGCGCTGGTCGGGTGGAACGGACGGGTCGTGGTGCTCTTCGGCTACGCCGTTGCTTCGGCTACGCCGTTGATGCTGTCAGCCACATCGATGTTGCTTTACAGCAAAGCACGCGAACGCGGGGTTGGCTACCGGCGATCTGTGCTCAGAGTGGACGTCTGGTAACAGAAGACGAAGGTCCTGATCAGCTGCGTAGCGCGGCGCGCGGGTTGGCCGCTTCGCCGGCTCCGTCCCGCTGCGTCGCAGGGCGCGGCGCCCCGGGCCGGACATGACACGCGTCGGTGAACTTTCGATGCTTGCTGCGTCGGAAGGTTGACAGCGACGATGCCGCTCGATGACCATGAATGATCAAGTTCCGAGCGGCTCGGCGTTCTTCCTGTCAGACTCTCGCCTGTTCCTGTCCGTTCTCATTAGGCTCCCGTCCGTTCTCGTCACGCTTCCGTCCGTGACCAATGGTCACTTGTTCACGGCGTTCCGGGCGTGGCGTGATGTTCGGGACGATGGGCGAGAGTGGCTATCTGTCGATCATTTGATGCGCACAGTCATGATCGGATTGGCCATTGGCTGGCTAACCAACCACGAAGCCGGTGATATGGATGTGTTCCGGTTGGTGATGGGTCCGCGTTCGCGGACGTTCACCTTACGTTCATTCGAGGTGGCTTCGATTCTCGTCGGCGCCCCAGTCCAGGGGGCGGACGATTCGGCGCCGTAGCGCGCAAGAACGAAGGGCTGCTCGTGAACCGAGGCAAGCGTCAGGCCGCCATCGGGGCTGCAATGGTGGCACTGCTCACTGTGGCGGCGTGTGGCACCGACGACAACAGTGACTCCGGCGGCACCGAGGCGAAGCCGTCGAACGGGGCGAGCGCGATCGCCTGCGAGAAGGGCTCCATTACCGGATCGGGTTCCTCCGCGCAGAAGAACGCGATGGACGAATGGGTCAAGGCGTACCAGAACGCCTGCGACGGAGCAAAGATCAACTATCAGTCGACGGGGTCCTCGACCGGTCGGCAGCAGTTCGTCGCCAAGCAGGTTTCCTTTGCTGGTTCCGACTCGGCGCTGAAGGACCAGCAGAAGACCGACGCGGACAAGCGCTGTACCCCCGGTACGGCTGTCGACCTGCCGATGGTGGTCGGCCCGGTCGCGCTTATATACCATCTCTCGGGTGTCGACAAGCTCCAGCTGTCTGCCCCGACGATAGCGAAGATCTTCTCCGGTGCCATCACCAAGTGGAACGACCCGGCGATCACGGCGGAGAACAGCGGGGTTACTCTGCCTGACGCGCCGATTGCCTCGGTGCACCGGTCCGACGGTTCCGGCACCACCGACAACTTCACCAAGTTCCTGAAGGGCGCGGCCGGCGCCGCTTGGACCTTCGACTCCGGCTCGGACTGGAAGGCCCCGGGCGGCCAGGGTGCCAAGGGCAGCGACGGGGTGACTGCGACCGTGAAGTCCACCGAGAACTCGATCGGTTATACGGAGCTCTCCTACGCGGAGAACGCCGGGCTGTCCACGGTCGCGGTCAAGAACGGTGCCGGAGAGTACGTCAAGGCGAGCACGGATGGTGCCTCCCTCGGCCTGAGCACCGCGAAGGTTGCCAGCGGTGACGATCTGAAGCTCACCTTCGACTACACCGCGTCAACCAAGGGGGCCTACCCGATCTACTTGGTCACCTACGAGATCGCCTGCACCACGGGTCTCCCGGCCGACCAGGCCAAGCTGGTCAAGTCCTTCCTGACTTACACCGCGTCGGACGCGGGCCAGTCCTCGATCGCCGACCTTGGTTACGCGCCGCTGCCGGACTCGGTAGCGACTCGGGTCCGCGCGGTGGTTGACAAGCTGTCCTGACGTCGATCTGACGCAGCTCCGATCGGACTAGCCGGTGCCCGCGGTGGGGTGAACAGCCCCACCGCGGGCCCGTCATTCGTTGACGACGACGGTGAGAGCAGCCGGGAACGGCCAGCGCATTCAGGCCAGACCAGCAGCACCAGACCAGCAGCACCAGACCAGCCAAGACGGTGACGGCCAGGGCATCTCACGAGCGGGAAGTCGAGTTCGGAGCACCAGGGGAAGAGGACTCATGACGACGGAGCCGGACAGCTCGGCGGACGCCGAGTCTCGGGGTGCCGCTTCGGCGACGGCCCCATCGGGAGGTGATCGGCCGGCCGG
>NZ_CDWWXB010000033.1:5272-11706 GCF_977971855.1 Frankia sp. CoWAU3
CGGCCGGGGTCGGGCTGCTGGTACTGATCGCCGCGATCGCGGCCTTCCTGGTACTGCGCGCCACCGATGCCCTCGGCGCCAATACCGGGAACTTCTTCACCACGGAGGAGTGGTTCCCCAACGCCACGCCGCCGGTTTTCGGCATCGCCGCACTGCTGTTCGGCACGATGATCACCGCTGCCATCGCAATGATCATCGCTGTTCCGGTCGCGGTGGGTATCGCTCTGTTCATCACGGTGTACGCGCCGCGCCGGATGGCCTCCGCCCTCGGCTACATCGTCGATCTGCTGGCGGCCGTGCCGAGCGTCGTCTACGGCCTGTGGGGGCTGCTCGTGCTCGCGCCGCACATGAAGGGCATCCAAAGCTGGCTGACCGACTACTTCGGGTGGATCCCGCTGTTCGAGACCGATCGCGGGGTCGGTCGGTCGATCTTCGTTGCCAGTGTCGTCCTCGCGATCATGATTCTGCCGATCGTCGCCGCGCTGTCCCGCGAGGTGTTCCTGCAAGTGCCCAGTGCGCATCGGGAGGCGGCGATGGCGCTGGGCGCGACCCGCTGGGAGATGATCAGAACCGCCGTCCTGCCCTACGGCAAGCCGGGCGTCATCAGCGCCTCGATGCTGGGCCTCGGGCGGGCGATGGGCGAGACCATCGCGGTTGCCCTGGTCCTGCCGGCGTCGTTCAACATCTCCTGGCAGATCCTCGCGCCGGCCGGTAACACCATCGCCGCGAACGTGGCGAACGGATGGGGCGAGGCCAACGACATCGGCCGCGGTGCGCTTATCGCGTCCGGTCTCGTGCTCTTCATCGTCACCATGCTGGTCAACATCATCGCTCGCGCCATCATCGCGCGGCGGCGTGAGTTCTCGGGGAGCGCCGCATGAAAACCGCGACCGTTCCCGGTAGCGCCGTCGCGGGCGGTGAGGACCGGCTGCAGCTGCGGGGCCGGGTCCTGCCCCGCTGGGTACCGCTCGCTGCCGCTGCCGGTGCCGTCGTCCTGACGGTCCTGATCTATCTGGTGACCTCGATCTCCAGCAGGATCCAGTTCCTCCTGCTGGTCGCCGTCTTCTTCATCCTCGCGATGACCGTGGCCTCGACGCTGGTCGAGGGCGCCCGCCGGGCCCGGGACCGGTTCGCGACGAACCTGGTCTACGCCGCCTTCCTGCTAGCGGTCATCCCCCTGCTCGCGGTGCTCGTGAATGTGATCGAGAAGGGTGCGAGGCGGCTGCGCCCCGGGTTCTTCACGCACTCGATGAACGGCATCGGTGCCCGTGACGTCGGCGGTGGCATCTACCACGCGATCATCGGCACGGTGGAGCAGGTCGCGTTGGCGAGCCTGCTGGCCGTGCCGTTCGGTCTGCTGGTGGCCATCTACCTGGTGGAATATGGCCGCGGCCGGGTCAGCCGGGTGATCAGTTTCTTTGTCGACGTGCTCACCGGTCTTCCCTCGATCATCGCGGGTCTGTTCATCCTGGCGTTCTGGATCCTCGCCCTTCACCAGGGCTTCTCCGGATTCGCGGGTGCCCTGGCCCTCACGGTGCTCATGATTCCGATCGTGGTGCGCTCCGCCGAGGAAATGCTGAAGCTCGTTCCGGACGAGCTGCGGGAGGCCAGCTACGCCCTCGGGGTGGCGCGTTGGCGGACCATCCTCAAGGTGGTCGTCCCCACCGCGTTGCCCGGGATCGTGACCGGCGTCATGCTCGCGGTCGCCCGCGTTGCCGGCGAGACCGCGCCGCTGCTGCTGACCGTCTTCGGCACGAACCTCATCAACGCCAACCCGTTCTCCGGGGAACAGTCCGCACTGCCGCTGTACATCTACTCGCAGGCCGGCCAGCCGCAGCAGGCGGCGGTGGACCGGGCCTGGGCCGCCGCCCTGGTACTCATCATCATCATCATGCTGCTCAACTTCATCGCTCGTCTGATCGCCGGACGCTCGCGGCTGTGATGGCCCTGGCTCGGGACGGCGGCGTGGCACAGATCACGCCCTATTCCATTCTCGCGTCCTATCCCATCCCATCCCATCTGATCCGATCATCTGAAACAGCATCCAGGAAGATCGTGAGTCGAGGTAGCCATGGCCACCCGCATCGACGTTTCCGGGCTGACGGCGTACTACGGGAAGTTCAAAGCCGTAGCCGACGTGAACCTGACCATCGAGCCGAAGAACGTCACCGCATTCATCGGGCCGTCCGGATGCGGAAAGTCGACGGTGCTGCGCACGCTCAACCGGATGCACGAGGTGCTTCCGGGGGCCCGGGTCGAGGGGCAGGTGCTCCTCGACGGTGAGGATCTGTACGGGCCCGGGACGGACCCGGTGGCCGTCCGCCGCACCGTCGGGATGGTCTTCCAGCGACCGAACCCGTTCCCGACCATGTCCATCTACGAGAACGTCATCGCCGGGCTCAAGCTGAACGGGGTCCGCAAGAAGGCGCTCCTCGACGAGCGGGTCGAGGAGTCACTGCGGGGCGCGAATCTCTGGGAGGAGGTCAAGGACCGGCTGGGCCGGCCGGGCGCGGGCCTGTCCGGCGGGCAGCAGCAGCGGCTCTGCATCGCCCGGGCGATCGCGGTGGAGCCGCAGGTCCTGCTGATGGACGAGCCGTGCTCCGCGCTCGACCCGATCTCCACTCTTGCGATCGAGGATCTGATCGCGAAGTTGAAGTCGAGCTTCACCATCGTCATCGTCACCCACAACATGCAGCAGGCGTCGCGGGTCAGCGACTCGACCGCCTTCTTCTCGTTGGAGAAGACCGGCGACCCCGGCCGCCTCGTCGAGTACGACAAGACCTCGCAGATCTTCAGCAACCCCAAGGAAAAGCGGACCGAGGACTACATCTCCGGACGGTTCGGCTGACGGCCGGGGGGATTGGCGGACAGGACGCGCGGATGCTCCCGGTACCGTGTGGGGCCGGTCAACCGGGGGGGCAAGACCGTGGCTCGGCAGGCGAGGACCCGGCGGTTTCGGCAGGCCCGGCGGTTTCGGCAGGCGAGGACCCGGCGGTCGCGGCAGTAGACCCGTCAGCCGACGGACGTCGGTACCGCGGCCCGTCCGGTGGGCCGCGGAGACGGACGACGGGCACCGGGCCGGGGAGCTTCCCGGCGCTGTTGATCGCGGACGAGGACGTCGACGACGGCATGCTCGACGCCTTCGTCGAGAACGGTGTCGAGGTCAGCGTGGTGGCCGACGGGGCGCTGGCCCTGTTGGAGATCGGTCTGCGACATCCGGCCGCGCTGCTGATCAGTGCCCGGCTGCCCGTGGTGGACGGGGTGACCGTTGTGCGGACGGTGCGTAGCGTGCCCGGTCACGACGACGTGCCGATTCTCCTCGCGGTCGGCCCCGATGACCGGCCGCGAGCCGCCGCCGGACTCGACGCGGGGGCCAGCGCCTGCGTCGGCAAGCCGTACCGGGTTCCCGAGGTCCTCGCGATGGTGGGGCTCATCGGAATCGGACGGGCCGGAACGTATCCGCCTCGGATGCACGAGCCGGAGGTGCTGCGCGGCGGACGGGTGCAGCTGGACCGCGCGGCACACGAGGTCCGCCTCGACGGGGCCGTGGTCCCGGTCCCGCCGCGGGAGTTCCGGCTGCTCGCGCTGCTCCTGGAACAGGCGGGCCGGGTCGTCCCGCGCGAGACGCTGCTGCGGGAGGTCTGGGGTTCGGCGCAGACGGAGACGAACACGCTTGCCGTGCACGTGCGGCGGCTGCGGCGGCGGCTGGGCGAGACGGCCGGCCAGCCAACGGTCATCGAGAGCATCCGCGGGGTCGGCTACCGCTTCCGCGCCGTTCCCGATCCGGGTTGAGCCCTTCCGCAGGGACGTCAGCTGGGCAGCGCGTAGACGCCCGGCGCCACCCGTACCACGAGACCGTCGTCGATCAGCCCGGCGAGGGCGCGGGTCCGCTGCACCGGATCGTCCCAGACCTGGTCGAGGATCTCCTGACCCACCGCCGGACTGGCGTCACGCAGGACGGCGAGCAGCCGGCCGCGGACCTGGCGGTCGGTGCCGGCGTACCCCTGGGGCCGGCGCGCGGGTCCCGCGCTCGGCGGGCTGCCCGCGGACACCCACGCACACCGTCCCAACAGGGGGCAGGCGGTGCAGCGAGGCGCTCGGGCAACGCAGACCAGCGCGCCGAGCTCCATGAACGCGGCGCTGGCCCGGGCGGCCGTCTCGGTGTCCGGCGGCAGCAGCTCCGCGATCTCGACCAGGTCGCGGCGGCTGACCGTGGCCGGCGGGTCGGCTCTTCCCTCGACGGCCCGGGCGAACAGCCGGCGCACGTTGACGTCAACGACCGGATGACGCTGGCGGAAGGCAAAAGCGGCAACCGCCCGCGCGGTGTACGTCCCGATGCCGGGCAGCGCGAGGAGATCGTCGAGGTGTTGGGGGATCTCGCCGTCGTGCCGTTCGACGACGACGGTCGCCGCCTGGTGCAGCCGCAGGGCGCGCCGGGGGTAGCCCAACCGGCCCCACGCCCGGACGGCCTCCCCGGCCGGCTCGGCGGCGAGCGCGGCGGGCGTCGGCCACCGGTCCAGCCATGCCTCCCAGACCGGCAGCACCCGGCTGACCGGGGTCTGCTGCAGCATCACCTCGCTGACCATGATTGCCCAGGGGCTCGTCAGGGGACGGCGCCACGGTAGGTCTCGGCCACAGACGGCGAACCAGTCCAGGACGAGATCGGCCAGTGGTCCGGACGCGCTGCTGATTCCGGCTGTGCTGGCTGTGCTGGTCATTCCCGCCATCGTGCCAGGCGACCAGGCCGGCCGGAGGCGGCAGGCGGCCTCCCGTCGCCTTCGGCTACCACACGTAGCATTACCGTGTGCAGCGTTACTATACGTAGCGTTCGAGAATGCTTGACTCGGCGAGCCGGGAGAGGCCCTCGCGGACCGCTCGGGCGCGGGTCTCCCCGACGCCGTCAACGGCCTGCAGATCGTCGACCCCGGCGGCGAGCAGTTTCTGCAGGGTGCCGAAATGGTCGACGAGCCGGTCGACCACCATCCGTGGCAGCCGGGGCACCTTCGCCAGCATGCGGTAACCGCGTGGACTGATCTGCCGGTCCAGGATGTCCGCCCCGCCGGAGAATCCGATCACCCGGGCGAGGACGGTGAGATCGAGCAGGTCGGTCGGAGACATCGCGGACAGCTCACCCAGGACCTGCGCGGGCGTTCCCGCCTTCGACCCGATCGGCAGATAGTCGCGGACGGTGAGTTCACGCTCGGTCTGGACCCCGGCCATCAGCTCCTCGAGCTGCAGGGACAGCAGCCGGCCGTCGGTGCCGAGTTCGACGACGTAGCCTTCGATCTCGTCGGCTATGCGGCGCACCATCTCCAGCCGCTGGCTCACCGAGATCGCGTCGCGGACCGTGACGAGGTCCTCGATCTCCAGCGCGGACAGGGTGCCCGCGACCTCGTCTAGCCGCAGCTTGTAACGCTCGAGGGTAGCCAGGGCCTGGTTCGCCCGGGACAGGATGGCGGCCGAGCCGTCCAGCACGTACCGCCGCCCGGCGACGTACAGCGCGATGATGTGCATCGACTGGCTGACCGAGATGACGGGGAACTCGGCCTGCTTGGCGACCCGCTCGGCGGTTCGGTGCCGCGTGCCGGACTCCTCTGTCGGCACCGTCGGATCCGGCACCAGATGCACCGCCGCGCGGACGATGCGCTGCAGGTCGGACGACAGCACGATCGCGCCGTCCATCTTGGCCAGCTCACGCAGCCGGGTCGCCGAGAACTCCACGTCGAGCTCGAAGCCGCCGGTGCACAGACCCTCGACGACCTTGTCGTGGCCGAGGACGATCAGTGCGCCGGTGTGCCCGCGCAGGATGCGTTCCAGACCGTCGCGAAAGGGGGTTCCGGGCGCGACCGCGGCCAGTGTCGCCCGGAAGATGTCGTCTCCGGGTGGTCCTGCCATCAGGCTCCCTCAGCTCCTTGGCTTCCCCCACCGTCTCCCATTACCACTGTCGTGATGCTATCGGGGCGACGGGAGCCAGTGGGGTCCACCTCATCGTGAAGTACCGATATGGTTAGAAAAATACACACTTTCTATGTTTCATGCATTTTGCTGATCGCGCCGATCAGGTCGGGTACCTCGGTGACTTTCATGCCGTCCGGAGCCGGGCCGGGGTCCGCCGGAACGAGCGCCCGGCGAAAGCCGAGCCGGGCCGCGGCGGCGAGCCGTTGGCGTACCGAGCCCACCGCGCGGACCTCCCCGGCCAGGCCGACCTCGCCGATGGCGACGAGATCGGCAGGCAACGGACGGTCCCTGGCCGCGCTGACGATCGCCAAAGCCGTCGCGAGGTCCGCCGCGGGCTCGGCCAACCGAACCCCGCCGACGGTCGCGGCGTACACGTCGGCCCGGCCGAAGCGCACCTTCGCCCGGCGCTCGACCACGGCGAGAATCATCGCCACCCGGGCCGGATCGAGCCCGGACACGGCGCGCCGGGGGATCTG
>NZ_CDWWXB010000033.1:12065-19377 GCF_977971855.1 Frankia sp. CoWAU3
GCCGCGGAGATGGTCTGCACCGAATCGACCACCAGCAGGGCCGGTGAGACCTCCTCGACGTGACGCAGGACGGCGCCGAGGTCCGTCTCGGCGGCGATCCACAGGTCCTCGTGCAGCGCGCCCGTCCGACCCGCCCGCAGCCTGACCTGCGCCGCGGACTCCTCCCCGGTGACGACCAGGGCGCGGGCACCGGCGGCGGCGCTGCGGGCCGCGACCTCCAGTAACAGGGTGGACTTGCCGACCCCCGGTTCCCCGGCGAGCAGGATCACGGCGCCGGGAACGAGGCCGCCGCCCAGCACGCGGTCGAGCTCGTCGATCCCGGTCGGACGACGCCGCGTCGCGGTCACGTCAACGGACATGACCGGCAGAGCCGGTGCCGTCACTGCGGCGGACGAGGCGGAACGACCCCCCGCGACCAGGCCGGCCCCCCGGCGTGGGGCGGGGGCCTGGGCCTCCAGCGTGCCCCACTCCTGGCAGCGCGAGCATCGTCCCGCCCACCGCACGGACTCCGAGCCGCAGCTGTTACACCGGAACCCGCCTGAGGCCGCACGACTCGACGGGCGACCGCCGGCCGACGGGCGAGTGGATGCCATGGACGCAACGTTAGTCCGCTGGTCCGACATGTCGGCGACAGCGGCGCGCGGAATGGGTTCCCGGGTGTCGGGTACCCGCGAATGGGGGGATACCTCGGCCGGATCCCGCTGGGTGGGTCAGCCCAGTGGTGGGTCAGCCCGCGGTGGTGGCGCCGGCCGCAGGGCTCGCGGCGGGGGCCGACGTGCCCCGGGAAGCGGCGGTCGACGAGGTCGTGCCGACCGTCGAGGTCGGCGTGGCGCCGGCCGACGGCGAGGCGGACTGCGCTGCCCGCGGCGTCCCGGTGACCGCGCCCGGCGCCGCCGAGGCGCCGGGCGCGGGCTGCTCTACCGGGACGTCCAGGGTGATGCTGCCGGCCTTGGCGAAGGTGATGGTGACGGGCACCTGGGACCCGATCAACAGGTTCTGCTGGACGTTCTGCAGGGTCGGCGCGGAGCCGTCGGCAATGAAGATCTTCCCGGAACCGGGTGGCAGCTCGGCGGGGCTCGGGACCTTGCCGCCCGCCGCCAGGGGGGAGGACACGCCGATGATGGTGTCAGGCTCGGTGCCCGCGTTGAAGAACGCCGAGACGATCTGTGCGGAGTCTCCCCGGGACAGCGGGCCTGCCACATAGACATTGCGTAGCGTGATGCTGCCGACGGCGCTCGAGACGCTGTTGGTCGTGGTCCGGGCGAGGTTTGTCACCGCGTCGTTGCCGGAAGCGCAGCTTGCCAGGCCAGCGGACCCGACCACCGAGGCCAGGAGCGCGACACCGATCCGGTGGGAGGCGATGCGCCGCCTGAAGGTGGACTGTCGGCCGGCGTCGTGGCCCGACTCCGGGGCGGCGGACGCCCCGCCGACGGCGGGTGTGGCTGACGTGAAACGGGCACCCAGACGGCGGCTCACAGCTCGGTGGCTCCTCCTGCGCGAGACCGGTGCCTCGGGTGCGCACCGGTGCTGGTTGACGGTCGCCCCGGGGAGCGACCACCGGTGGCGCCGCCTCCACCGCTGGCCGTCGTAACCGGTGCGGAGGGGTCACCCCCGGTGCCCGGATGATTCGGTCTAAGACGGTCCGTCTCCCGACTCACCCGTGCGGGGCTAACACTAGCCATCCCCCGGCATCACGTGCGGCGGCTGTGGGCGGTACGAGACCCGCGGATCCGGCCCAGGAGCACGCCCGGGCCGGATTTCGGCGCCCTATCCGGGCCGGCTGGCCTGGGCGATCGGTCCGAGCGACCCCGGACGTGGGCAGCATCACGGCGTGGGGGGAGTCACGACCTGTCGGGCGACCCGGCGGGCGCCGTCCGTTCCGTGGTGATAGCCCATTTCATGACGAGATGACCGTTACATAGCGATGTATCGCGATGTGTCCGGCGTGTCGAGATGCGTCACGGCGGGACCGGTCGGGTGGGCCGGGGCCCGGGCGGGACCCCGTGCCGGCCCGCGCCGGGGGTTCGCCACGCGGCCCGCGCTCAACGTATAGCCAACATCCGCCGGATCGTTACCCATTTTACCTGGTAGGACATCTTCGATGTCGGTGCGCGGCGATCTGACGGGTGGCTGGGCGGATCTGTGTCCCTGGGTGTCCGTCCTCCGGAGCGGGTGGCCGGAAGGCGGCGCCGGGTCCCTCACCTTGGCGTTGCTGGTCTTGGTACCTGCAGCGTGCGTCTGACCTGCGGCGATGCGTGCGTGTTACGCTGGTAGAGGCGGAAGGGGCACGTGACACATGGCGTTCCAAGTCGGCGAGACCGTTGTTTACCCGCATCATGGTGCTGCTCTGATTGACGCGATTGAAACTCGCGTCATCAAGGGCGAGGAAAAACTCTATCTCGTGCTGAAGGTCGCTCAGGGCGATCTGACTGTCCGAGTTCCGGCCGACAACGTCGGTATGGTCGGGGTGCGTGACGTCGTCGGGCAGGACGGGCTGGAACGGGTGTTCGAGGTGCTCCGCGCCCCGCACACCGAGGAGCCCACGAACTGGTCGCGACGGTACAAGGCAAATCTTGAGAAGCTCGCCTCCGGCGATGTGAACAAGGTGGCTGAAGTCGTCCGTGACCTGTGGCGACGCGATCGCGAACGCGGTCTTTCCGCGGGCGAGAAGCGAATGTTGAGCAAGGCCAGGCAAATCCTCGTCAGCGAGCTTGCGCTCGCCGAGGGCACCAACGAGGACAAGGCGGAGGCCATGCTCGACGAGGTTCTCGCCGGATGATCGTAGGCTCGTTGGCGCAGGCGTAGTTCGTCCGGCCGACAGGCGATCTATTCGGCACGGCATGATAATCCGGAAAGGCATTCTCTTTCCGGGAGACCGCCGTCCCGAGCGCGTTGCCGACTCAGGTTCCGGCTGAGTGGGCGTCGAGACGGTGGTGGGCGGTGTTGCGCCCACCGGCGGCTCGCGCCGAGCCGGCTGGATCGGCCAGGCCCTCGTGGCGGATGGCACACGGGAGGTCCTGTGGTGGGCGAAGGTCACCGGTTGCCGGTGGCGAGCCCCCGGGCGGCGGCGATCGTGCCGGCTGCCGGCCGGGGTGAGCGGCTGGGGGGAGGTACTCCCAAGGCGCTGCGAGCCCTCGGAGGCAGGCCCATGCTGGTGCGCACGGTGGAATCGTTGCGTCGCTCCAGGCTGGTGACGCAGATTGTCGTCGCGGCGCCACCGACGCTGGTCGATGCCGTGGCCCAGTTGCTTGGCGGGGACGTGTATGTGATCGCCGGAGGCGCCGAGCGGGTGGATTCGGTCCGCCGCGCCCTGCGAGCCGTGGACGACGACGTCTCCGTGGTACTGGTCCACGACGCCGCCCGGCCGCTGACGCCCCCCGAGCTGGTCGACGCGGTGGCGGCTGCGGTGCTCGACGGACATCCCGCGGTGATTCCCGTCGTGCCGCTGGCCGACACGGTCAAGGAGGTGGACGCCGACGGGCGGGTGGTGCGTACCCCGCCGCGGGACGGTTTGCGAGCCGTGCAGACCCCGCAGGGATTCCGCCGCGACGTGCTGAGCGCCGCGTATGCGCTCGAGGACATCGCCGTGACCGACGATGCGGGCCTGGTGGAGGCTCTGGGAGTGCCGGTGACGACCATTCCCGGCGCGCAGGAGGCATTCAAGGTGACTCGACCGGCGGATCTCGTGCTCGCCGAGGCGCTACTCGCCCGCTGCGACCCCGCGGACGACGCCCGGCCCGCGGAGGCCCGGTCCGAGGAGCCTCAGTTCGCGGGTGCCCGGTCCGTGGACGCCCGGAGTGGCGGATGACCGGCGGCCCGCGGTGGGACGAGCCCGTCGTGGACGCCGCGCCCATCAGCCGGCAGGCCCCCGCATCCAGCTTGGTGAACACGGTGATCCTGCCCCGGGTCGGCGTCGGGGTCGATGTGCATCCGTTCGCCGCCGGCCGGCCGTGCTGGGTGGCCTGCCTGGAATGGCCGGGGGAGACCGGGCTCGCCGGACACTCCGACGGGGACGTCGCCGCACACGCGGCCTGTGACGCACTTCTCACCGCCTCGTGCCTCGGTGATCTGGGTCGGGTGTTTGGCACGGACCGACCGGAGTACGCGGGTGCATCGGGCGCGGTCCTGCTGGCTGAGACGGCTCGGCTTCTCGGTGCCGCCGGTTGGGCGATCGGCAACGTCTCGGTCCAGGTCATCGGGAACCGGCCCAGGATGGCCGGGCGTCGCGAGGATGCGCAGAAGGCGATGTCCGTGGCCTTGGGCGCATCGGTGAGCCTGTCGGCCACCACCACCGACGGACTCGGCCTCACCGGGCGGGGCGAAGGCTTGGCCGCCATCGCGACCGCGCTCGTCATCCGCGCCTGACGGCGGGCCCGCCAGGCGCGGATATGCCGTTTTGTCATCGACTGACTGCGTGCCGGCGCGGAGATGAGAGGGTGAGCCGACCCTGGCCCCTCCCCGAGGAGTCTGATGGCTGACCGCCTTCCCGAGCCGGTGAGGGCCCTTGCCGACGCCCGGACCTACGTCGTTCTGGCGACGATCCAGCCCGACGGCTCGCCGCGGATGACCGTGCTGTGGGTGGACCGCGATGAGGACGAACTGCTGCTGTCCACGGTGCGGGGACGTGCGAAGGAACGCGACATCGCAAGGGATCCGCGGGTCGGACTGATGTTCCTCGACCAGGGCGATCCCTACGGTTACGTCGAGGTCCGCGGGACCGCGACCCTGACCGAGGAGGGCGGCCGGGAACTGATCGACCGGCTGTCGGTGAAGTACACTGGAGATGTGTACCGGTGGGATGATCCGGATGAGGTCAGGGTGGTCGTCCGGGTCGTGGCGGACCGGGTACTGACGGTCGGCTGACCCTCCCCTTGGGTCCCGTCGATCGAGCGGGGGCCGTACCCTTGACAGATGGGTCTCCACCTCTACGACACGCGCAGGCGGCGTGTGCGGCCATTCGAGCCGCTACGCCCCGGTCACGTGGGCGTCTACGTGTGTGGGCCCACCGTGCAGGCGGCCCCGCATGTGGGCCACATCCGCACGGCGCTGCCCTTCGACCTGCTGCGCCGGTGGCTGGTGCAGTCCGGCCGTTCGGTGACCTTCGTGCAGAACGTCACCGACATCGACGACAAAATCATCATCAACGCGGATCGGGACGGCACCTCGGTCTGGGAGCTCGCCACCCGGCAGACCCGCGCGTTCGACGACGCCTACCGCACTCTCGGGATCCTGCCCCCGACGATCCAGCCGCGCGCCACCGGTCACATCCCCGAGATGATCGCGCTGGTGTCGGCCCTCGTGGAGGGGGGATACGCGTACGCCAGCAGCGGTTCGGTCTGGTTCCGGGTGGGTGCGTTCGCCGACTACGGAGCACTGTCCCACCAGCGACCCGACGCGATGCAACCGTCCGTGGAAGCCGAGCCCGGCAAGGCCGACCCCCGCGACTTCGCGTTGTGGAAGGCAGCCAGGCCCGGTGAACCGTTCTGGTCGTCCCCCTGGGGTGACGGCCGGCCGGGCTGGCATCTGGAATGCTCTGCGATGGCCGGAAAATACCTCGGCCCGGTCTTCGACATCCACGGCGGCGGACTCGACCTGGTTTTCCCGCACCACGAGAACGAACGGGCCCAGACGGTCTGCGCCGCCACGGCCCGCCCGGCGTCGAACGCGGCTTCGGCCGATTCGCCCGGCCCCGGTGGTGGCGAGCCCGGTAGCGGCGAGATGGCGCGCTACTGGATGCACGTCGGCCTGCTGACGACCGGCGGGACGAAGATGTCGAAGTCGTTGGGAAATTCCGTCCTGGTGGCCGACGCCCTCGACGCGGTCCGTCCGCAGGTTCTGCGTTATCACCTGCTTTCCGCGCACTACCGGTCCATGCTCGAGTACAGCGCCGAGGCACTGGCGGAATCCACCGCGGCCCACGACCGGGTGGAGACCTTTGTCCGCAACGCGTTGGACATCCTCGGCGGGCCCGGGGAGGCGGCGGCCCTGGCGGCCGACGAGGTCGTCTCGTCGGTGGCAGGGGCGCAGCCGACGGTGGCCGGAGCCCGGCCGGTGCCGGTTCCCGGGCCGGGTGGTGAGTCGAGGCTCACCCCGCGGCGGGCCTGGTCCGATTTCACCATCGCCATGGACGATGATCTCGCCGTCGGGCGTGCGCTGGCGGCCCTGTTCGGCGCGGTGAGTCAGGGAAACCAGGTGCTGTCGAAGGCCCACAGCCGGGAGCTGGCCGGGTGGGTGGACGTGACCCGCCGGATGCTGAACATCTTCGGTCTCGACCCGCATGAGCAGTGGCCCACCGCAGGTGCCGAGTTCAGGCCGGCGCTGGACGGCGCGATGCAGGTCGTGCTGGATCTGAGGTCCGCGGCCCGGGCCCGACGGGACTACGCGGAAGCCGACGCCATCCGGTCGAGACTGGCAGCCGCCGGCCTGATCGTGGAGGACACTCCAGAGGGCCAGCGCTGGCATCTGGCCTGATCCGATCGGCGGGTCGCCTGCCGCCCCGGACAGCGGCAGGCGACCTGGTAGATCAGCGGGCGCGCAATGTGATGCGCGTCCAGGCGCCCAGGTAGACCCGGTCCCCGTCACGAAGCGGAACGGGCTGGCCGGGCTCGATGGGGTCCGGTTCGTCGTTCAGTCGGGTGCCGTTGGTGGAGCCCGGGTCGCGGACCGCGTAACCGCCGTCGGGCAGCAGTTCGAACAGGGCGTGGCTGCGGGAGATCCCCGGGTCCTCCGGCGCTCCGGACAGGTCGATGTCGGGATGGATGCCACGGGACTCGCTGCGCCGTCCCACGAGCATCTGAGAGCCGGCCAAGGCGAAGACCCGACGAGGGTAGAAGGTCGGGAACGGGACCCGGTGGTCGTCGCCGCTGTCGTAGTACTCGCGCTCCGCCTCGACGATGGCCTCCCAGACGGTGCTGCCCGCCGACGCGCGGTCCCGGTCCCATCCGGCACCACGCCCGGAGCCGGCCCGCGGGTCGTCGAGGACCGCGTCACGGGGGTCGACGTGGCCGCCGCGGGTGCCGCCGAGTTCCGGATCGCCCAGTCGCGGATCGCCCAGTCGCGGATCGCCCAGCCGCGGGTCGGCGCCGGGCCGAGCGTGCCGCGGGTCGGTTGTGTGCCGCGGGTCGGTTGTGTGCCGCGGGTTGCCGGTGACCCGGTCGCCGGCTGGCGCGGGCGGGGCGGAGGCGTCCATGCCCAGCGGGTCCGCACCGTAGCTGTACTCGGCGTCGCGCCGGCTCCGGCGGTGCGTGTCCGACTCGCGATCAAGGTCGCCCCGCGGGTCCGGATATCCACCCGGCGTCCGGCTGTCGCGGCC
>NZ_CDWWXB010000033.1:19822-20933 GCF_977971855.1 Frankia sp. CoWAU3
CCGGTCTGCTCGGCTGGCCCACGCCGGCGGTTCCCGTCAGCCGAGCGGCCGGGGGCATCTGCTCCGTAGGGAGCTCGCCCGCCGTCCTCCGGACGGTATTCGTACCTCTCCTGACCACTCATGATCCCAATTCCGCACCGATCGCAGTAGTCGGGTCGTGAGACAGGTGCCCCGTAGGGCATCGTGCCCTCACCTGATCACCGGTTCACCCGGAGGGTCCTCGTCGACCGTGTGTCAAGGACCATCTCATCGATCTTCTTGGCGTTCTTCTTCAACCGAACCGTACCTGTTGTGGCATTGTCGACGTGAACCACCTTCTGTAGGAGGCGGTAGGTGTCTCCGTTGCCGGAGGCGAGCGCCAGCTGAGCGCCGCGTCCGAGCAACAGTGTCGCAGTCGCCTCGTCGTCGGCCCGACGCGCCTCCAGACCCCGTAGCACCGCGGCCGCGAGTTCCGCCTGGTCGGTGTAGTGGGCGACCGGGTCGTTGATCCGGCTCCGCTGGGTCTCATTGTCCGTCCAAACCGCTCGGACCAGCGCCTTTGACGTCACCCGGCCGTCGACGACGAGGCTGACCCGCGCCGCCCGCGCCTCGGTTCCCAGCGCGCGGGCGGGCACCTGGACATTCAAATGGTAGTCGCGCGACTCGATTCCCCACGCGCCGGTACGGTACCGGAAGGTACTCGTTCTGGTAGACCTCCGCGGCGAAGGCACTCATCAGTCCTCCACCCGGGCGGCCACCACCGTGATGTTGTCGTGTCCCCCGGAGTTGATGGCGAAGTCGACGAGGTGGCGGGCGACGTCGATGGCCTCGCAGCGGGGTGGGAGCTGGTTGACGAGCGCGGCCATCACGTCTGGCCGGGACGCGTAGTTCCACAGCCCGTCGCTGCAGACCAGTACCGTGGCCGGCGCCTCGATCGGGAACATCTCGGTGTGCGGCGCGACGTCCTCGACGTCGCCGCCCAGCCAGCGGGTGAGGGTGTGCGCCCGCCGGTGCGTCTCGGCCTCGTTGGCCGGGATGAGCCCCGCGCGCGCGGCCTTGGCCGCCCAGGTGTCGTCGGCGGTCAGCCGCTCGCACCAGCGCGGACCGAGCAGGTAGACCCGGCTGTCGCCGA
>NZ_CDWWXB010000033.1:21214-25579 GCF_977971855.1 Frankia sp. CoWAU3
GGGGTCGGCGGGGTGACGATGGCCGCGGCGAACGTGCACGACGGCGCCATCCGCCCCTCGGCCGCGCTGAGTTGGGCGATGGTCGCCTGGGCCGCGTCGACGGCGGCGTGCAGCGCGGCCTCGGCGTCCTCCGGGGAGAACCCGCCGACGACCGCGCGGGGCGATGTTCGCGGCTTCTTGTAGTCGGCATACGACGGTTCGAGGATGTCGAGCATCTCCTCGGCCCGGCTGACGCCGCGCGACGGGCGGGTGCCGTGGTGGACGGGGCGCCCCGGGCCGTGGGCACGCACCGCATCCGCGAGGACGGCCATGGCGGCGGTCGCCGCGGCGGCCGAGGCCTGCCCGGAGCCCGGAGTGGTCGATACGCCGTCACACACCACCGCGATCAGCGTGCCGTACACGACGGCCAGGCCCATGGCGTCCTCGTTGGTGGTGTGCCGGACGCCGCGGTCGCACACGCCGGCGAGCTGGCCGAGGTCGACCTCGCTGTGGTCGGCGTCGCCGTGGCCGGGGTTCGGACCCTCCAGCCCGTGACCACAGACCTCGCAGTACCGGTCGTCGGTATACACCGGTGCCGCGCACACCGGGCAGCGACCCAGGTCGTCGTCGAGTTCGAACGGCCCGCTCCCGGTGATCTGGTAGGCGACCGTGGGGGCGTCGTCATGCGGGTTGAGGTCCACCGTCATGCCGCCGGGAGAAAGCGGACGCGGCCGGAAACAGCCGGGAGAACGCATGCGGGCGGTGTGCGCAGAGCCATGTGCTGGGTGCCTCCTGCCCCTGACGATCGGGTCGCTGACGGCCGGATCGTCGATGCTCGCCGTGGCCGTCTCGGGACACCGACGGCGCGCGCCCGATGATCGGCCGAAGTGGTCGCACTCGTCGAGCTGGTCATCACACATTCATGAAGACGTATTCTCCCAGCTTCCCCCACGGCACGTCGAGGGTGTAGATCGCCGTGCCGGCGACCTGATCCGACGCGCCCGCCATCGTCGGCGGGCGACCCTAAAAGAGCGTAAAGGCCGGGGGTGGATGGTGGCAGGGCCCCCGCATCCCGGGGAACCCCGGGCCTGCTGATCGGCGTGGTCACGCGGCCGCCGCTCATGACCCGCACCTCCGCTCGCGTCGTCACGTCGTCTCCCCGGGTCCGCCTGGGCCGCCTGGGCCGCCGGGCCGGGAGGTGGCGCTCAACGTTCTATGCCGGGCATTCTCCAGGAATGTCACCGCCGCGGCGGTGACACCGCCAGGTCGGGGAGCACACCCGCCGAACGCCCGCGGCGGCGTGCCGCGCGGCCCGGCCGCCGTGACGAGCGCGGTACCGTAGGCCTCCACTCCGCCGAGCATGGTGAGACTGGCATCGAGATCGTCGATGTTGATCAGGTGGCACCCCGCCTTCGCCATGGGTCACCACCGGTCTTCGGCCCGCGACCACCCGGCGGCGGGTGGAAGAACGATGCGCACCTGACCCTCCTGACGCCGGTGAGGAGCGGCCGGACCACATCAGGTCGGGCCGTGGGCCTGCCGGCCCTCAGGATAGGGCGCCGGATCCCCGGAAACGGCCATGTCGAGGTATGCCCATGGCAGAGCTCCTCCGCCGAGTTCCTGCCGAGCGCGCCCCGACACGGCGGTGTCGTCCGCCGTATACCGTGGTCACATGGTCATTCCCCGGGCGTGTAATGGTCGGTGGTCCTGATGGCCGGTGCCGCTCGCCGGGACAGCGGGATCGCCCGCGGCGGTCAGGGCGGTCGGGCCGCCAAGGCCGGTTCCCACCGCAAGGGGGCCTCCACGGGCAGCGGCGGTCACGGCCGCAAGGCGCTGGAGGGCCGTGGGGCCACTCCGCCCGCGCAGCTGCGCCCCGGCCATCCCGCCCAGCGTCGTGCGGCGGCGGCTGCTGCGGCCCGTTCCGCCTCGGCCGGAGCCGAGCGGAGTCGAGCGGCCGCCGGCCGGCGCGGGGATGGTGGCCGCGCCGTCGCAGCTGCGGCCACCACCGGGCCGAGCGCCGTGGGGGGTTCCGCGGGGGCCGGGCGCCCACGGCGGACCGAGGGCGACGAGCTGGTGGTCGGGCGCAACGCGGTGGTCGAGGCGCTGCGGGCCGGGGTACCGTCGTCGACCCTTTTCATCGCCGGCGGGCTGGACTTCGACGAGCGGCTCGCCGACGCCCGCCGGCTCGCCGGGCGGGCCGGGATCGCCGTGGCCGACGTCGGCCGCACGGATCTCGACCGGATGTGTGGCACCGCTCCGCATCAGGGTCTCGCCCTCGTGGTACCGCCGTTCCGGTATGCCCATCCGGATGATCTCCTCGCCCGCGCGCGCTCGTCTCCGCCGGGTCTGCTGGTGGCGTTGGACGGGGTCACCGATCCTCGCAACCTCGGGGCCGTGGTGCGCTCGGCCGCCGCCTTCGGTGCCCACGGCGTCGTCGTCCCGGAGCGTAGGGCCGCCGGCGTGACCGCCGCGGCCTGGAAGACCTCGGCGGGGGCTGCCGCCCGGCTGCCGGTGGCGCGCGCCACCAACCTCGCCCGCACGCTCGTCTCCTACGCGGCGGGCGGCCAGTTCGTTGTCGGTCTGGCCGCGGACGGTGAAGTGAGCATCGACGAGCTCACGATGGCGACCGACCCCCTCGTCCTGGTGATCGGTTCCGAGGGATGCGGGTTGTCCAGGCTGGTCGAGCAGCGCTGCGACGTGAGGGTCCGGATCCCCATGGCGGGTGCGGTGGAGTCCCTCAACGCGGGGGTGGCCGCCGGGATCACGCTGGCCGAGATCGCCCGCCGCCGTCGGATCGGCTGAGCCGGCCGATCGGTGGGTCCGCCGGGTCTCCGCCGGGCGGGGCCGCGGAAGTTGAGCTGGCCGACGTCGCCGTGACCGGGAAACCGTGACCGGGAAACGTAGCGTGCAGCCCCGTGTCCCGTCCGGGACACGGGGCTGCTGGCCGCGCGCCGATCAGTACCTGCCGGGCGTGGACGGTGAAGGCTGGTGCGGGAAGCCGGGCAGCTCAGATCTTGTGACCCCAGCACGGCTTCGAGGCGTACCAGGGGCTCGTCCCCTGCTGGGCGTACAGGATGCGGGCGCGCTGCCACTGCTCGGCGACGCTGGCGTGCTGCGGCAGACCCTTGCCGCCGACCCCGCGCCAGGTGCTGGGCAGAAACTGGAACAACCCGCCGGCGCCGATGGAGTTGACCGCGCGGGGGTTCCCCCCGGACTCACACGGGATCACCTTGGAGAGGAAGTGGTCGGCGTTCGTCGACGCGCTGGCCGGTTGGGACAGCGCGAGGCCACCGCCGATCGAGGCCGCGAGAGTGGTGGCGGCGATCAAGGCCCGGGAACCGAGCCTGATGCGGTTGAGGCCACGAGCGAGCGAACGAGCGTTGGACATTGAGTTGCCCTTCCCCACGCCTGCGAGGTGAGCTGTCGGGTTCGGGCTGGGAATGCCCGGCCGCGCATCGCGGCTTCACCCCGAGGACGTCTTTTATCGGCGCCCGGAATTGGTTCCCCCGCTCCTGCCAAAGGTTTGATTCTCGTCGAGCGGGGGCAGGATTCGGCGTGCCGCCCGACGCATGCCATCAGGTGACGGCACGGCAACGAACATAGCTGAGAGTGACCCGGGGAAAACAAGAGTACGTGAGGATGCACACAGTGCACCCCACTTACTTGTCCCGATCTTTTTAATGGTGTTTCGCGCCCGCGTGCGCGCCCGATCCTAGAGGTTGTTCAGTGGGCTGAAAATCCCCAGTTCGTGGCTGGGTCGTCACGCTGACGGTAAACAATAAGCGATGCGTGGAGAATCTGTTCCGCCGCGTGGCGATCGAGCCTCCACTACCCGCTGCCGGCAGTCTCCAACCAGGTTCCGAAAAAATCTGTGTCGACGTTCCGGCGGACCCGCACCTATCGCCTGCTTTCCGGACTATACGGCACGAGGGAACCATGTCATATGTCGGATCTACCAGTCCGTGTCGGACACCCGGTCCCGGCGCTGCGCCGTCGGCACGTCGGCACGTCGGCATGCCGCCACGCCGCCCGCGGGGCGGGTGCGTTCGGGCTGGTCAGCGGTTGTAGGACCAGGCCGAGCCGGTACCCCGGTACTGCTCCACCGGGATCGGTGTGGTTCCGGCCCGCATCCGATCCGTGTAGAGCTGACCGTGCAGGTGATCGATCTCGTGAGCGACGAGCCGCGCCAGCCCCTGCCGATAGACGGTGATGTGCCGGTTGCCATCGATATCGGTGTGTTCGACGTGCAGCTCCAGCGGCCGGGGGACGAGGCCACGGACGTCGAAGAAGCTCAGGCAGCCCTCGTACTGCTCGTCAGTCTCCCGGGAGGTCTCGATGACGTTGGGGTTGAGCAGCGTGAGCGTGTCGCCGCCCGCGGTACGCACG
>NZ_CDWWXB010000033.1:25741-26633 GCF_977971855.1 Frankia sp. CoWAU3
GCCCAGGCCCTTGCCGAAGGTGTGCAGAACGGACACCCGTTCGAGGGCGGAGGACAGTTCGGTGACGACCCGGCGCGCGTCTTCGGCCTCGTTGGGCAGGGCGAAAGGGCGGGCCGGCTGCCGCAGGATCGCCTCACCCTCCTGCACGATGCCGACGGCCGCCATCTGATCGCTGGGACGTGTTCCGGTCTCCGTGGCCGGATCACGTTCCGGCACGGTGGCCCGGAAGTTCCATTCCAGTCGGTAGCGGGCGTGCAGCGGCGGCTCGGTGGTCGACCAGGTGAAGACCCGTCGGTCGCCGGAGTCGGTGCGGGCGATTGCGGTCCGCAACGGGAAGGCATCGGCGGTCATCGACGTCTCCATGCCCCAGACCACGGGATCCAGCTCGGCCGGAAAGTCCAGCCGGACCGAGAGGAAACTCGTCGGTACCCGCACGGCACGCTGGAACCACGGCCCCCACTTCTCCCTGCTCACCTGGTAGCTGTAGTTGATCCATGCCGATTCGCCGGGATAGAGCGGAAATCGTCCTCGGCTGTTCTCGAAGAGCAGCCAGACCTCCTTGAGCGCGTCCCAGTCGGTCTTG
The DNA here is from genome assembly GCF_977971855.1 of Frankia sp. CoWAU3. Classification (NCBI taxonomy): domain Bacteria; kingdom Bacillati; phylum Actinomycetota; class Actinomycetes; order Frankiales; family Frankiaceae; genus Frankia; species Frankia sp. CoWAU3. Next base: position 26,325 of record NZ_CDWWXB010000033.1, read on the forward strand.
ACCTGCCAGGCCATCTGCTCGCCGCCACAGTGCGCGCTGAGCTGGAGGTCCTCCCAGCGCAGCGGATCGGATCGGTACAACCGCGCGGAGCGTTCCGGATCTCCCGGGAACCGGTCGACCGATATCCGCATCAGATACCGGGTTACCGGTTCGCTGCCGGCGTTGAGAAGACGTCTTCGCTGGTGGGCGACGTACATGCTGTCGTCGTAGCGGAGTTCGGCCCGGTCCTCCTCGACGACCAGGCCCCCCGGTTCGGGGGGGGCCGGCCCGGGCCCTCGGCGACGACGGGACCGGGGGCCGGGGCCGGGT
>NZ_CDWWXB010000034.1:0-2359 GCF_977971855.1 Frankia sp. CoWAU3
TCGGGGGATCGGGGAGAGCGTGTCCCGCCGGTCGCTGTTCCGGCGGGGGAACGGGGTCGAAGGATGTCGTAGGCGGCTGATACGAATGCCGTCATGACCGAGCACCCCGGCACCCTCCCCGGCCTCAGCCCGTCAGCGGTCGGCCGGGCAGAGGTCGGGTCGGGGGCTTCCCGGTCGGGAGTTTCGCGCTCCGCGGGTTCCGGTTCGCCGCGGCCGCTCGCCGCGCGGCTGCCGGTGGCGCGGGTTGCCGTCGACACTGCGCTCGCCCATCTCGACCGTCCCTTCGACTACCTCGTGCCGGCGGACCTGGCTGACCTGGCGGTGCCGGGATCCCGGGTCCGGGTCCGGTTCGCGGGCCGGCTGGTCGACGGGTTCGTGCTGGAGCGTCGCGAGAGTTCCGACCATTCCGGTCAGCTCGCGCCGCTGGCCCGGTCGATCTCGCCGGAGCCTGTGCTGTCCGAGCCCGTCGCGAAACTCGCCCGCGCGGTTGCCGATCGTTACGCCGGCACGCTGGCCGACGTCCTCCGGCTCGCCGTGCCTCCCCGCCACGGCCGGGCGGAGGCTGCCTCACCGAGGCCCGAGGTCGTTTCGCCGGGGCCTGCGGCTGTCGCACCGGGGCTTGAGGCCGTGCCGCCGGAACCCGGCGAGTGGGGCCGCTATCCCACGGGTCCGTCGCTGCTCACCGCCCTGGCGGCGGGCAGGTCACCAAGGGCGGTCTGGTGGGCCCCGCCCGGCCCCGCCTGGCCGGAGATGATCGCCGCCGCGGCCGCCGCCACGGCGGCGTCCGGTCGCGGCGTACTCGTCGTCGTACCCGATCATCGTGATGTCGACCGGGTCGAGGCAGCGATGGTCGCTGCGGTCGGTCGGGAGACCACCGTCGCACTGCGGGCCGATCTCGGCCCGGCCCGGCGATATCGCGCGTTCCTCGCGGTCAGCCGCGGACAGGCGCGGGCGGTGGTGGGTACCCGCGCGGCGATGTTCGCGCCCGTGGCCGAGCTTGGCCTGGTGGTGGTGTGGGATGACGGTGACGACCTGCATGCCGAGCCGCTGGCCCCGTACCCGCACGCCCGAGACGTCGCCGTCCTGCGCTCCCGGCTCCAGGGGTGCGCGCTCGTGATCGGCGGGTTCTGCCCGTCGACGGATGCCGAGGCGCTGGTGCGCACGGGGTGGGCGCACCCGGTGGTGCCGCCCCGGGAGCAGGTGCGCGCGCTGGCTCCCCGGGTCGAGGCCACCGGCTCCGACCTCGAACACGCCCGTGACCCCGCCGCCCGGGCGGCGAGGCTGCCCTCCCTCGCGGTGCGGACCGCCCGGGATGCGCTGGCTGCCGGTCTGCCGGTACTGGTCCAGGTGCCGAGGAGGGGATACCAGCCGTCACTGGCCTGCGCGGACTGCCGGCGGCCCGCCCGGTGCCCGCACTGTCAGGGGCCGCTGGGCCGGGCGGCGGGCGGCGGTGCGCTCTCCTGCCGGTGGTGCGGCCGTCCGGTCGCCGCGGCGGTCTGGCACTGCCCGTCCTGTTCGGGCCCGCGGCTGCGCGCCTCGGTAACGGGAGATCGTCGCACGGCGGAGGAACTGGGACGGGCCTTTCCGGGCGTTCCGGTCCGCACCTCCGGCCGGGGCGGGGTGCTCGCCACCGTGCCCGCAGAACCGGCCCTTGTAATCTCGACCCCGGGGGCGGAGCCCATGGCGGACGGCGGCTACGGGGCGGTGCTGCTCCTCGACGGCTGGGCTCTGCTGGGCCGTCCCGACCTGCGCGCGGGGGAGGAGACTCTGCGCCGGTGGACCGCCGCCGCCGCGCTCGCCCGGCCCGCCGCGCGCGGGGGGCGGGTCATCGTCGCGGCCGATGCCGGACTAGGGCCGGTCCAGGCGCTCGTCCGTTGGGATCCTGGCACGTTCGTCGCCCGGGAAGCCGACGAGCGGGCGGAGCTGGGGTTCCCGCCGGCGACCCGGATGGCGTCCGTAGCGGGCACCGCCGCGGCGGTCGCGGAGCTGCTGGCCGCCGTCGAGCTTCCCGACGGCGCCGATGTGCTCGGGCCGGTACCGCTGCCCCCCGCACCATCCGCGCGGGCCGTTCCCGACGGCGCGAACCAGGGCGATTCGTCTGCCGTGGGTGCCGGGCGGCGCGGCCCCGACAGCGCCACCTCCGGCCCGGAGGAGATCGAACGGGTCCTGATCCGGGTCCGGCGTGAGCGCGGTGCGGCCCTCGCGGCCTCGCTGCGATCCGCTCGCGGCGTCCTCGCGACCCGGCGAACCACCGGCCGGTTACGGATCCAGCTCGATCCCCTGATCCCCGGGTAGCGCCGGTATGGTCTGGTTCGCACCGCATACCACGGCCCGGGTACGCGCCATGGCTCATGATCTT
>NZ_CDWWXB010000034.1:2809-7250 GCF_977971855.1 Frankia sp. CoWAU3
TCCGCCATCTCCGAGCGTCGGCGGGGTACGGTCATCGGCGGCGACAGGCCTGTGGACGTCAGCCCGTACTCCCCGGCCGGAGAACGGCGGGATGCTCCCGGCCCGGTCGGACACCTCGGATCGATGACCCCCGGAGACGGTCACGGCGTCGGCAATGACGTCGCGACGGATCGGTGCTTCGCGTATGCGTCTTGTTTTCGCCGGTACCCCGGCGGTGGCTCTGCCCAGCCTGCGGGCGTTGATCGACAGCCCGCGCCATGACGTGGTCGCGGTTGTCACCCGGCCCGATCGGCCCTCCGGGCGGGGGCGGAAGGTGAAGCCGCCCCCCGTCCACGTCCTGGCCGACGAGGCCGGCATCCCGGTGCTCAGCCCGGACCGGCCCCGGGACCCGGAGTTCCTGGCCACGCTCGCCGGCCTCGCGCCCGACTGCTGCCCGGTGGTGGCCTACGGCGCGTTGCTACCGCCCGCGGCGCTCGCCATTCCCCGCCACGGTTGGGTGAACCTGCACTTCTCCCTGCTGCCGGCCTACCGCGGGGCGGCTCCGGTGCAGCGCACCCTGCTCGCCGGGGACGACCTGACCGGCGCGAGCGTCTTCCAGATCGAACCGGCGATGGACTCCGGTCCGGTCTACGGTGTCCTCACCGAGCGGGTTCGGCCGACGGACACCTCCGGTGATCTGCTGGACCGGCTCGCCGAGGCTGGCGCCGGGCTGCTGGTCGCGGTGATGGACGGCATCGCCGACGGGACGGTGCGGCCCGTGGCCCAGCCCGCCGAGGGGATCTCCTTCGCGCCGAAGCTGACCGCCGAGGAGGCCCGGATCGACTGGACGAAGCCGGCGATCGCGGTGGATCGGCTGGCGAGGGCCGCCACTCCCGCGCCGGGAGCCTGGACGACGTTTCGCGACCGGCGGCTCAAGATCGGTCCGGTGCGCCTCGGTGCGGTGTCCGGCCGGCCGGCCGGGCCGGTAGCGCTGCCCACCGGGCTGCCGGCGGGGGGGCTGCCGGCGGGGCAGATCATGGTGCTCCCCGGCGGGGACGTGGCGGTCGGCACGGGCACGAGCCCGGTGCTCCTCGGCGAGGTGCGTCCCGAGGGGCGAGGCCCGATGGCGGCCGCGGCCTGGGCCCGCGGGGTCCGGATCGCCAAGGGGGAGACCCTCGGCGCGATCGGCGCGATGCCGGTCAGTGGAGGAACGTCGTGAGATCGGCCGGTTCGCCGGGCACCCGTGGGCCCCGGCCAGCGTCAGGCGTCGACCGGCCGCGGTTGCTGGCCTGGGAGGTGCTGCGGGCGGTGGACGAGCGCGGCTCCTACGCCAACCTGTTGCTGCCGTCCCTGTTGGCGGGCAGCGGGCTGTCCGCCCGGGACCGCGGGTTCGTCACGGAGCTCGCCTACGGCTCCCTGCGTGCGCAGGGCACCCTCGACGGGGTGCTCGACACGGCGACGAGTCGACCCGTCCACACCGTCGACCCGCCGGTGCGCGACGCGCTGCGCCTGGGCGCCTACCAGCTGCTGCGGACCAGGGTCCCGGCCCACGCAGCCGTGGCCAGCACCGTCGAGCTGGTCCGCACGACGAGTGGCGAGCGCCCGGTCCGCTTCGCGAACGCCGTGCTGCGTCGGGTGGCCGCCCGGGTGGCCGAGACCGGCGGCGATCTCGCCACGATGCTGTCCGCGCCGCGGTTCGACGTCGACCCTGTCGGTCACCTGGCGGTCGTGACGACGCATCCCCGCTGGATCGTCGAGGTCGTCGCGGAGGCCCTGGCCGGCGACCTCACGGCGACCCGCGCCGCGCTGGAGGCAGACGACGTCCGACCCGCGGTACACCTGGTCGCCCGTCCGGGCCGGGTCGACCGTGACCGGCTGCTCGCCGAGGCCGCGCAGGCAGGTCTGACCGCCCGAGTCGGCCCCTACTCGCCGTATGCGGTACGCCTCGACGGCGGGGACCCGGCGGGGTTGCCCGCCGTGGCCGCGGGCGCGGCTGCCGTGCAGGACGAGGGCAGCCAGCTCGTCACCCTGGCCCTGGCCCGCGCGGTGACGGTGGGCCGTGACCTCGGGCTGACCATCGACCTGTGCGCGGGCCCCGGCGGGAAGGCGGCCCTGTTCGCCGCGCTGCTCGGCGGCTCCGCCCCATCGGACGGGCCGGGTCTGCCGGACGGGCCGGGTCTGATCGCGGTCGAGCCCCGGGCGACCCGGGCGGCCATGGTGGCCCGGTCCCTGGGCGACGCGGCGCGGGCCTGGACGGTACGCGCCGACGGCCGGGCGGTGCCGCTGCGGCCCGATGGAGCCGACCGGGTGCTGGTCGACGTCCCCTGCACCGGCCTCGGAGCACTGCGGCGCCGGCCGGAGGCCCGATGGCGGCGGACCTCGGCCGATGTGGCCGCGCTCGTCCCGCTCCAGCGTGCGCTGCTCGTCGCCGCGCTCGACCTGGTCCGCCCGGGCGGGGTGGTGGCGTACGCGACCTGTTCCCCGCATCCGGCCGAGACCGTCGAGGTGGTGCGTGGCGTGGCCGGACAACGCGCCGACACCTCCATCCTCGATGCCCGCCTGACCCTGCCGGAGGTCGACCGGCTCGGTGACGGCCCGTTCGTCCAGCTCTGGCCGCATCTCCATGGCACGGATGCGATGTTCGTCGCCCTGCTGCGCCGGGTCGACAGCTGAGGCGTCGGACCCGGGAGCCGATACCCTCGCGAAATGGCCACCGCCCAGATCTACCCCAGCCTGCTCGCCGCCGACTTCGGCCGGATCGCCGACGCGGCCCTGGCGGTCGAGGGGCAGGCCGACTGGCTGCACGTCGATGTGATGGACTACCACTTCGTCCCGAACCTGGCGTTCGCGCCGGACACGGTGACGGCCCTGCGCGCGGTGACGGATACTCCGCTTGACTGCCATCTCATGATCGACGATCCCGACCGCTGGGCGGCCGGGTACGCCGAGCGCGGCGCGGCGAACGTCACCATTCACGCCGAGGCCGTGTCCGACCTGCCCCGCACCACCAGGGCGATCCGGGCGGCCGGGGCCCGCACCGGCCTCGCTGTGAAGCCGAACACCCCGGTCGAGCACTATCTCGATGACCTGCACCGGTTCGACCTGCTGCTGCTGATGACCATCGAGCCGGGTTTCGGCGGTCAGACGTTCATGACCGAGGTGTTGCCGAAGATCGAGGCCGCCCGGCGCCTGCTCGACGCCCGTGGGCTGGACCTGTGGCTGCAGATCGACGGCGGGGTCAACGCCGAGACGATCGAGCGGGCCGCGGTGGCGGGTGTGGACGTGTTCGTCGCCGGCACGGCCGTCTTCGGGGCGGCCGATCCGGGCCAGGCCGTCGAGCGGCTGCGTGAGCAGGCGCTGCGGGCGGCGCCCCGGCTGTCCCCGCCCGCGCCACGCTCGGCGGTCGGGCCGGCGTGACCGCGTCCGGCGGCTTCACCGGCGTCCGGCGGCTTCATATGCCAGACTTGAGGCAGTACAACTAGCAGCACGCGCGCTCCGGGGTCGGTGAAATTCCGAACCGGCGGTGACAGTCCGCGACCCGTCCGCAGGTACTGGGACGGCTGACCCGGTGGAATTCCGGGACCGACGGTGAAAGTCCGGATGGGAGGACGCGCGCGGGCCGAGTGCCCGCGGTGGTCGTTGACCGCTCGCGGGCGCGTGTCGGCGTGAGCGTGCCGGCGTGGTCCCGCGTGGTTTTTCCTCGCCCAGGGTGCGGGTGCCCGGGAGCGAGGGGCACGGGTCGGATGTTTACCGGCATCGTTGAAGAACTTGGCGTGGTGACCGCGGTGGATGCGCGGTCGGAGTCGGCGGCACTCACCATCGCCTGTCAGACGGTTCTGGGTGATGTGAGTCACGGCGCGTCCATCGCCGTCAACGGTGTCTGTCTCACGGTGACTTCCTTCGCCCGCCCGGGGCTCGACGGGGGCGCCGAGACCGCTACGGCCGGCGGCCCACCCGGCACAACGGACGGCCCGTCGGCGTTCACTGCTGACGTGATGCGAGAGACGCTGGTGCGTTCCTCTCTTGGGAAGCTCGCCGTCGGTGACCGGGTGAATCTCGAACGTCCCGTCCGGCTGGCGGACCGGCTGGGAGGCCACCTGGTCCAGGGGCACGTCGACGGCGTCGGTACGGTCCTCGACCGGCAGCCCGGTGAGGGCTGGGAGTTCGTGCGCGTCGCGCTCCCCGAGGGGCTTGACCGCTACCTCGTGGAGAAGGGCTCGGTGACGGTGGACGGGGTGAGCCTGACCGTCGTCGACATCTCGCCGGCCGGTGGCGACTCACCGGCCACCTTCACGGTCAGCCTGATCCCCACCACGCTCGAACTGACCACGCTGGGTCGCCGTGCGCCGGGTTCCCTGGTCAACATCGAGGTCGACGTGCTGGCCAAGTACGTCGAGAAGCTGCATGCCGGCCCCATCGAACCGAACGGACGACACCGATGACGACATCCGCGGCCGGCGCC